>NZ_JBYIQW010000054.1:0-53332 GCF_057707815.1 Actinacidiphila sp. bgisy160 | reverse complement strand
CCCCCCCCCCCCCGGGCCGTCCACCGCGCGCGTGGCCGGGGCCGTGGCCACGCCCGCGGAGCCGGGGGTCCGGAACGGATCGATGACGGGGATCGGACCGCGCACCCTGAGCGGCGCCATCTGGTCGGGATCGGAGAACAGGTCTCGCTCATCGTCTGAAGTCGACATGCCCGCAGCGTATCCCGTGTTCGAATATCTGTGCGATCCCCCGGAAGAGTTAACGGACCGGCGGCCCGAACCTCCTCACCTCCGCGGCCGCCCCCGGCTCGTACGGCCGCCACGGCCCGCGCTCGTCGCCGCCCCCGCCGCCCCCGCCGCCCCCGCCGTCCCCGCCCTCCGGACGGCCGGTCGCCACGAACGCGGCGAGCGCCCCGCCGAAGGCCCGGGCGAGGGCGCGGTCGGCGTCGTCCACCGGGCCCAGCATCGGGGCGTCGGCGTACGCCGCGAAATCGCCGAAGAGGAAGGGGAGTTCCGCGCAGTGTGTGGCGCCCAGGGTTCCGTCGTCGCCGGACGGGCGCCGCGTGAAGCGGTAGGCGTACGCGGGCCGGCCCCGTTCCGCGCAGCGGGCCGCGATCTCGGTGACCCCGGCCCCGAAGACCCGCTCGGTCCCCGCCGCCGGATCGGGGAAGCCGGCCGGCGAGGCGGCACGGAAGGCCGTCATCTCGTCCTGTGTGCTGCCCAGCAGGACGTCCGTGCCGTCCAGGCCGCCCGCGGCCACCGCAGCCATCGGGGCGCGGGGCAGCCCGGACCCGCCGAGCACCGGGTACATCGGCGGGGCGACGTCATCGGGCCGGGCGCGCTCGGCCGCCAGTCGTCCGTACGCCGACACCAGGCGCTCCGCGGAGATCTCCCGCAGTTGCGGCAGGTGTGTGACGCCCAGGAGCCGGAGATAGGCGGCGGTGACCTCGGCCGCCTCGGCGCGCTCCCGCGGTTCCAGTCCCCACGGCCCGCTCTCGGCGATCACCCGCCGGACGAGCCCGTGTGTCCCGGGGTCGACGGCGAGGCAGAGCGCGCTGTACGCGCCGGCCGACTGACCTCCCACCGTGACCAGCGCCGGGTCGCCGCCGAAGGACGTGATGTTGTCGCGCACCCAGCGCAGCACCGCGGCCTGGTCCTGGCCGCCGAGGTTGTCCGCGCCGATTTCCGGCAGGTACAGCCAGCCCAGGGGACCGACGCGGTAGTTGGCGGTGACGACGACGATGCCGCCGAGTGCGGCCAGCCGCGTGCCGTCGTACCAGTCCCAGCCGCCCGAGCCGGTGGTGAAGCCGCCGCCATGGAACCACACCAGCACCGCCCGGGGAACGGCGCCGACGTCGAGCGCCCCTTGCGGCGCCCACACGTTGAGGGTGAGGCAGCCGTCCTCGTCGCCGTGCGGCTCGCGCGCCCCCATGACGACCGCCAGCCGGGACGGCGCCTGCGGCACGTCGGGGCCGGCGTGGGCCGCGTCGCGCACACCGTCCCAGCCGGGATGCGGTGCGGGCGGGGCGAACCGCAACGCGCCCACAGGCGACGCCGCGTAGGGGATCCCGCGGAAGGCCGTCACTCCCCCCTGCCCGGTCACCCCGCGCACGCAGCCCCGCTCCGTGACCACCACCGGCGGTCGCTGTCCTTCGGTCTCACTGTCCATGGCAGCCGGTCTACCGGCAACGACCGGCCGGCGGCCACGACGCGCCGGGTCGGCGCGGCGGCAAGGCAGGACCCCGAAGCCGCCCGGACTGCCGAACGCGTGCCGTACGCGGCGGCTCCCGTCAGCCCCCCGCCTGAGCGTCCTGCGTCGCCTCCGCGTTCTCCGCCACCTCGGCGTTCTTCACCTCGGCGTTCTCCGCCGCCTGCGCCTCCGCCTCCGCCGCCTCCGCCTCCACGGCCGACCGCGCCCGCTCCTTGCCACGGGCGGCGGCGCGCCGGCCGTAGAGGATCGTCCAGGCGATGAGGACACCGGTGACGGCGTACGCCATCACCGAGTTGACCGTCACCATGGTGGCGGTCGAGAGCTTGTACGAAAGGCCGATCCTGGTGAGGGCCTCCAGGACGTAGCCGACCCCCCAGACGACGGTCATGGTGCGGATGACGTGGCGGAAGCCCTCGTACTGCCAGAGGCCGTCGAACCGCTCGGCGTCCTCCTTGGTGCCGTCGGTGCCGAACTTGCGCCCGAAGTAGAACATCAGCGGCCGCGGCGCAAGCAGGCTGGCGAGGCAGACCACCCCGAACAGGCCGGTGACGGCGGAGTCCTTGACCAGCAGCAGGCGCGTGGAATGCGGGCCCACGACGGTGACGACCACGGTGATCACCAGGAAGACGAGGGTGATGACGGCGAACTCGTCCACCTTGCGGCGCCAGGCGAGTGTGATGGCGGTGTCGAGCACCGGCCAGACGCCGGAGAGGAGCAGGGCGGAGAACTCGCTCCAGCCGGCGTCGGTGAGCCGGCCGTAGGTGAGGATGGGCAGGACGATGTTGAAGGTGATGGTGAGCGCCCAGCCGAGCGCGGACGACGTGCCTGAACGTTCGGACAAGGCTTTCCCCCCGTATTTGTTGCCAAGCCGGAGGGGAGGGTACGTGCGACGCCGCCGCCCCCGCCGGACACTTTGCCCAGGCTTTTAGGACGGCGGCGCTGTGCCGCCGGGCCCCGCTCCGGGGCCCGGCACCGGCTCAGTCCTCCGGGGACAGCTCCCCCGCGAAGGCGGCGGCGAGCCGCAGCCAGGGGGCGGCCTCGGCCTCGCGGCCCTGCCGCTGAAGGGTGCGCCCCAGCATCAGGTGCGCGTAGTGCTCGACCGGGTCGCGCTCGACGACCGCACGCAACTGCTCCTCGGCGCGGCCGAGCTGGGCGGAGTGGTAGTAGGCGCGGGCGAGCAGGAGCCGCGGGGCGACCTGCTCGGGCACCTCGTCGACCACGGCCGTGAGCAGCCGGGCCGCCTCGGTGTACTCCTTGGCCTCGAAGTAGAGCCCGGCGCGCGCCCAGCGCTCGGCCGTGGTCTCCTCGTGGGAGGCGTAGGACTCGTGGGTGGTGACGGTGTTCACGCGAGCTCCTCTCCGGGTGCGGTGTGCGGCATGCGGCCGGCCGGCTCCAGTCCGAACCGGCCCCGCTCGAAGTCCTCGACGGCCTGCATGACCTCGGCCTTGGTGTTCATGACGAACGGGCCGAAGTGCGCGACGGGTTCGCGGATCGGGCGACCGCCCAGGATCAGGACGTCAAGGGCGGGGGTGCGGCTGTCGGGGTGGCCGGTGGCCTCCAGGGTCAGGGTGTCGCCGCTGCCGAACACGGCCAGCTGGTGCGCGTCCAGCGGGCGCCGTTCGGCTCCGGCGGAGCCACGCCCGGACAGTACGTACGCCAGGGCGTTGAAGTCCGGCCGCCAGGGCAGGACCAGCCGCGCGCCGGGGCTGACCGTGGCGTGGACCAGCGTGATCGGGGTGAAGGTGCTCCCCGGTCCCGCGTGTCCCGCGACCTCGCCGGCGATGACGCGGACCAGTGCGCCGCCGTCGGGCGAGGAGAGCAGCGCGGACTCGGGGCCCTCGATGCTCTGGTAGCGGGGGGCGTTCCACTTGTTCGCCCGCGGCAGGTTCACCCACAGCTGGACGCCGTGGAAGAGCCCGCCGGAGACGACCAGTTCCTCCGGCGGCGCCTCGATGTGGAGGATGCCGCTTCCGGCCGTCATCCACTGCGTGGCGCCGTCGGTGATCGTGCCTCCGCCGCCGTGCGAGTCCTGGTGCTCCATGCGGCCGTCGATCATGTACGTGACGGTCTCGAAGCCGCGGTGCGGGTGCCACGCGGTGCCCTTGGGCTCGCCGGGCGCGTACTCGACCTCGCCCATCTGGTCCATGTGGATGAAGGGGTCGAGCTCCCGCGTCGGCACGCCCGCGAAGGCGCGGTACACCGGGAAGCCCTCGCCCTCGAAGCCCTGCGGGGCGGAGGTCACCCGGCGGACGGGGCGCTGCTCGGCGGTCACCGGGTCGGGCTCGGTGACACGGGGCAGCAGCAGGGTGTTCTCCACGGTCACAGCAGGCATGACGCCCTCCTCGGCAGTTCCGGCGGGCCCGGTCCGGGCCCCGCACAGCCGGTTTAACATTCAACCAACCGGATCCATTCCGGCCCGCCCGACCGCCCCTCCGCTCCCCGGAAGGCCCCGGGGACTCCCGGGGCCCGGGGACCTCAGAAGCCGAAGCGCGGACGCTCGCCCTCGGGCACCAGTTCCACGTACTCGGGGTGCTTGCCGATCCAGGCGCGGATGAAAGGGCAGAAGGGCAGCACGGCGAGTCCGCGCTCACGGGCCGCGTCCAGCGCGGCCCGGGCGAGGACCCCGCCGAGGCCGCGACCGCCGAAACGGGGGTCCACCTCGGTGTGGATGAACGCGATCTGGTCCCGGTACAGGTGGTACTCGGCGAAGCCGGCCACCTCCTCGGCACCGCCCTCCTCCGCCGCGTCGAAGATCTCGAAACGGGACTTGCCGGGGTTGTCGGCGACGCGCAGTGCCATCATCTCTCCCACTCGGGCCGCAGGGCGGCCAATTGCTGCTCGAACGGAACGACCGTATCCGCCGCGGCCACGGGGGCCGACGGCCGCGTCACCAGCAACGCCGCCAGTTCGCCCGCGGCGCGGGCGATGCGGGTCGGCAGGGTGTCGGTGAGCGCGTCGCCGCTGCCGCCCCAGTCCTCCGACGCCGCGTACACGGCGGTCGGGACGACCACGGCCCGCAGGTAGGCGAAGAGCGGCCGCAGGGCGTGCTCCAGCGCCAGCGAGTGCCGGGCGGTGCCGCCGGTGGCGGCGATCAGGACGGGCTTGCCGGACAGCGCGTCGTTGTCGATGACGTCGAAGAACGACTTGAACAGCCCGCTGTACGAGGCAGAGAAGACCGGCGTCACGGCGATCAGGCCGTCCGCCCGCGTCACGGCCGCGACGGCCTCCGCCAGGGCGCGGCCGGGGAAACCGGTGACCATGTTGTTGGCGATGTCCACGGCCAGGTCGCGCAGTTCGACCACCCGCACGTCGACCGTACGGCCGCCGTCCGCGACGGCCCGCCGTACGGCCTCCGCGAGCCGGTCACCGAGCAGCCGCGTGGACGACGGCGTGCTCAGGCCCGCCGATACGACCACCAGCCTCAGGGGTGCGACGGTCACTTCACGGCCTCCTTCTCCTTGTCCTCCAGGGCCCGCGCGTCACGCCGGGCGACCAGAGAGGCGTGCGTCGGGGCCTCCGGCACGTCCTCGGGGCGGCCCTTGGCGAACTCCTCGCGCAGCACCGGCACGACCTCCTCGCCGAGCATGTCGAGCTGCTCCAGCACGGTCTTCAGCGGGAGTCCCGCGTGGTCCATCAGGAACAGCTGGCGCTGGTAGTCGCCCGCGTACTCGCGGAAGGCCAGCGTCTTCTCGATGACCTGCTGGGGCGAGCCGACGGTCAGCGGGGTCTGCTCGGTGAAGTCCTCCAGCGACGGGCCGTGCCCGTACACCGGCGCGTTGTCGAAGTACGGCCGGAACTCGCGGACGGCGTCCTGCGAGTTCCTCCGCATGAACACCTGGCCGCCGAGGCCGACGATGGCCTGCTCGGGGGTGCCGTGGCCGTAGTGCGCGTAGCGCGTGCGGTACAGCTCGACCATCCGCTTGGTGTGGTCGGCCGGCCAGAAGATGTTGTTGTGGAAGAAGCCGTCACCGTAGTAGGCGGCCTGCTCGGCGATCTCCGGCGAGCGGATGGAGCCGTGCCACACGAAGGGCGGCACGTCGTCCAGCGGCCGGGGCGTGGAGGTGAAGCCCTGCAGCGGGCCGCGGAAGCGACCGGACCAGTCGACGACGTCCTCGCGCCACAGCCGGTGCAGCAGAGCGTAGTTCTCGACCGCCAGCGGGATGCCCTGGCGGATGTCCTGCCCGAACCAGGGGTACACCGGCCCGGTGTTGCCGCGGCCCATCATCAGGTCGACACGTCCGCCCGCCAGGTGCTGCAGCATCGCGAAGTCCTCGGCGATCTTCACCGGGTCGTTCGTGGTGATCAGCGTGGTCGAGGTGGACAGGACCAGCCTCTCCGTGCGGGCCGCTATCCAGCCGAGCATCGTCGTCGGGGACGAGGGCACGAACGGCGGGTTGTGGTGCTCGCCGGTCGCGAAGACGTCCAGCCCCACCTCCTCGGCCTTGAGCGCGATCGCCGTCATGGCCTTGATCCGCTCGTGCTCGGTCGGCGTCCTGCCGGTCGTGGGGTCCATGGTCAGGTCACCCACGGTGAAGATCCCGAACTGCACCGCCTTCACCCTCCTCCGTCGTCTCACGATATGTTGTTGATGATTCAACCATCCCTGCCAACGGGATGACCACCCGGGCTATTCCTCCCTGCGCGTCACCCTGCGGGGCCGGGCGCCGAGCGGTGACCGCGGCGGACGCGCGCGCCGGCATGACGCCCGGGACGGGACGGAACGGGGCGCGCCGCACCCCGCGTACTCGCGCCGAGGCGGACGGGCGGCGCGACTGGCCCGGGGAGGCCATGGGCCTGTACGCGGCGAGCTTCGTCGTCCCCGTGGACGGCGGTACCGACGACCTGTGGGCCCGCCGCGCGCGAGGCGCGGGCCGATCCACTCCCGGCTCCCCCCGGAGGAGGTGCGGCCGCTCGTACGTGTCTTCCGGCTGACCTCGTTCCTGCCGCACCGCGCCGCCGCCCTGCTGCGGCGCGGCGAGTCGCGCGGCCCCCGGTTCGACGGGGCCGTGAGCAGACACGCCTGGACCTCCCCGAGACGTACGGGCCGCTGCGACTGGCCGCCGTCCACGGCGCCGCGCACACGAGCCTGTCCGGGGCGCCGCTGGTGATCGTGGTGGGGCTCGGCGGGCGGCTGTTCCTCAGCGTGACGTCCAGGGCGGGCGAGGAGGCCGAAGGCCTGTGCCGGCGCGCCCTGGACCTCCTGCTGTCCGCCGGGTGAGGACCGCGGACGGATAGCGGCGCGCTCAGCGGGTATCGGAACAGGGTGGCACGCACCGTGGGAGTCGAAGAAGAGCTTCTCCTGGTGGACACGCGAACCGGGGAACCGCGCGCGGTGGCCGACGCGGTGCTGGACGGCGGACCCTGGTCCCGGGAGCTGGTGGCCGAGCTGCAACAGCAACAGCTCGAACTGAACAGCTCTCCCTGCGTCACCCTGGACCAGCTCAGGGAGGAGCTGCGCGCCTGGCGACAGCGGGCGGCGGGGCTGGCCCGCTCGGAAGGCGTCACGGTGGCGGCGCTGGGGACCTCCCCGCTGGCGGTGCCGCCCCGGCTGACCCCCAGGGGGCGCTACCGCAGGATGGCCCAGGCCTTCGGCCTCACCGCGCAGGAGACCCTGACGTGCGGCTGCCACGTCCACGTGGGCGTCGAGTCGGACGAGGAGGGCGTGGCCGTCGTCGACCGCATCCGGCCCTGGCTGCCGCCGTTGCTGGCGCTCAGCTCCAATTCGCCGCTCTGGCAGGGCGCCGACACGGGGTACGCGAGCTATCGCTACCAGGTCTTCGGCCGCTGGCCCACCGCCGGGCCGACACGCGGCTTCGGCTCCGCCGCGGGGTACCACGCCGCGGTGTCGCGACTGCTGGCCACGGGGATCCTGATCGACCAGGGCATGCTCTACTTCGACGCCCGGCTGTCGGCGAAGTTCCCCACCGTCGAGGTGCGCGTCTGCGACGTGTGCCCGGAGTACCAGGACACGGTGGTGCTCGCCGCCCTGGTGCGCGGCCTGGTCGAGACCGCCGCCCGCGAGTGGGCCGACGGGCGCCCCGCGCCCGACGACGAACTGGCCCTGCTGCGGCTCGCCTCCTGGCGGGCCAGCCGCTCGGGGCTGGACGGGGCCCTGCTCGATCCGCGTACCTTCCGTCCGGCCGGCGCGCACGACGTCGTCGAGACCCTCGTCGCCCACGTCGAGGACGCCCTGAAGGACGCCGGCGACCTCTACACCGTGCGTGCCGGCGTGGACCGCCTGACCTCCCGGGGCTCCGGCGCCCGCCGGCAGCGCGAGGTCTACGCGCACGGCGGCGCGGCCGCGGTCCTCCGGGACGCGGTCCGCCGCACCGCGGCGTGACGGCGCCGCAGTCGGGGGCGAGGCCCGGTTCTGCGTGCCGTGCTGACCGGAGCCGTCGGCTCCGCTGATGGCCGGCGCGCTGCCGGCCGCCGCGGTGGAGAACAGCAAGCCGGCCACGCGCACGGTGAGCATCGGCACGCTGAAGGTCTCGTTCAAGGACACCTGGCGAGGCACGGGCATGAAGACCTGGACGATCGACTCGTCCAAGGCCTCCGCGTCCTGGAAGAGGGACGGCGCCGGCCGGTGTAGCCGGCGGAACGCGTCCAGGCGGGCTCGCGTACCGGGGCCGCAGTGCCGGGGCGCCTCACGCCGCTTCACCGCCGGGCACCACGTGCCGGCGATCTGCGGGGCCGGGCGGGCCTTTCCTCCGGGTGAATGTGGGCGCGGCCCCGCGGGATGCTCCGTCGTGCCGCGGAGTGAGCGGTCGGTCACGCGGGGCGCGCTATCCTGCCGCGACGCCGGAAGCGGGGATCGGGAGCGGCTGATGACGGACGCGCGCGCGGCTGTGGACCGCATGCTGACGCGCTTCGGGCTCGCGGAGCCACCTGCCACCGCCCGCCTCGTCGACGGCGCCGGAACGACGCCCGGGAGCCTGCTCGAGGCGGCCGGGAACCTGTTGCGGGAATCCTGGCAGGGCGAGGACGGCCGGGCCCCGGCCGCCGCCGCGCTCGCGCTGATGGTGCTGGGCCTGGACACGGCGCCCCGCGGGCATCCGCTGCGCGCCCGGCTCGTCCTGCACCTGCAGTTGGCCGACCGCACCCTGGCGCGCATGCACGGTGACTTCCGCACCGCGCCCGAGGTCCGCCACCACCTGGGGGCGCAGACCCAGCACCGCTCACCCGACGATCTCGTGGCCGTAGCGGCCGTCTACCCGTCGGGCCCCGCCCAGCAGCCGTTCCGGCCCGCGGACCCCGTGGAGGGCAGGGTGGCGGAGCTGCTGGCGACGCTCCCGCCGGACGATCTGAGCCGCCCCGGGCTACTCGCCCGGCTCGCGCACTCCGCGCTGATCCGTTACGAGTGCGGGGCCACGGACGAGTTGCCGGCGCTGTGGGCACGCGCCCGGGAGGCCTTCGCCGCGGTCACCCCCGGGCACGTCGACGCACCGGACGCGGGAAGGGCGGCGGTGCTCGCCGGGATCGCCTGGATCCGGGCCCGTCCCCAGGACCGGGAGGCGGTCGACGTCGCCGTGCGGGGCGGGCGGCTGGCGGTGGCCGCCGCGAGCGGGCGCGCCATGGGCGGGCTCCGGGACCGGCACGAGATGCGCAGCGTCCACTTCGCGCTGGCGGCCGCGCTGATGTGCACGCTGCCCTGGGCACCGGCCCGCGCGACGATCGACGAGGCGATGGGGCACCTGGAGGCATACCGGGCCGAGGGGCTGCCGGACGACAACGGGGCCTACGAGGTCAACATGGCCTCGCTGCTGGCCGCCCGCGCGGTCGTCGCCTGGGAGGCAGCGGACGCCGCCGAGGCCGAGCGCATGCTGCGCGCGCTCCTGGAGCGGCTGCCGCCGGGCCATCCGCTGCTGCCGCACATCGCCGGGAAGGCCGCCGCCGTGGGCGAACTCCGCTCCAGGATGCGGCTCTTGCCGCGGTCCCTCGGCTCGGTGGTGACCCGCTTCCTGCCGATGATGGTGCGGTTCGCGCCCGCGTTGCCGCCGGTGCAGTTGCGGACGGCCCTGCCGCCCGACGGCTTCCGTGCCGACCCCGGTCCCGTACCCCGCCCGGAACCGAGCTCGGAACCCCGCCCGGAACCGGGCCCGGGCGCAGGCAACGGCGAGGGCGACGACCTGTACGCCCGCTTCACGGCCGCCTTCCCCGTCCCTCCCGACCTGCGGCCCCTGGTCGACGCCCTGGCCAAGGGCCCCGGCACGCCCCAGGGCATGGATCCGGCCTTCGTCGCCGACGCCGAGCGGCGGTTGCGCGAGGCGCTGGGGCGGACGGAGCCCGGCAGCACCGAACGGGCCCGGACGGCCGGACTGTTGATGGCGGTCATCGCGATGCGCTACATGACCGACCAGGACGCCGCCGTCATCGAGGAGGCGGCCGCGCTCGGCGACCGCGTCCTGGCCGAACTCCCGCACGGCTCCGCGGAGCACGCCCGCCTGGTCCTCGCCTCGGCACCGTGGCAGCACACGCGGGCGGTGCTCGCCATGGACGTCGGCGCACTGCGCACCTGCTGCCGGGAGTTGCGAGCCGCGCTCGACCTGCTGCCCGGGGACGCGCCGGAACGCGCCGCCGGGGAAGTGGAGTACGCCAGCGCGCTCACCAACCTGGCCGGGCTCACCCAGGACCCCGTCCTGGCCGCCGAGGCGCGTCGCAGGATCGCCGACGCCTCGCGGCGCGTGGAGCGGGCCCCGGGCCTGACGGACCTGCTGGGCGGGATGGTCACGTCGTACGGCCACTGGGCGGACTACACCGACGCCACCGTCCGCGGGGACCAGGAAGCGGCGCGGGCGGCCGAGGCCGCCTTGGCGGCGGAGCCCGCCGACGAGATGCCGGCGCTGCGGTTCGAGGTGGCGCGCATCGCGATGACCGACGCGCTGGAGCGCCGCGACTGGGCCGCGGCCGCCGACGCGGCCGCACGCGCCCTGGAGACCCTGCCGTCGATGGCCTCGCGCGCCCTGGCGCGAGGGGACCGCCGGGCCTTGGTCGACGGGGCGCTGCTCGGCCGCCGCTACCCCATGGCGCACCTGCGGACGGACGGCGCCGACCCGGCGTCCGCCGGCCGGCCGGATCCCCTGACCGGTACGAGCCTGGGACGCACCGGCTGCGCCGCGGCGCTCGCCGCCGGGCGGCCCGCGCAGGCGCTGGCCCTGCTGGAGCAGGGCCGGGCGGTCCTGATGGGCCAGGATCTGGAGGCCCGCGCCGATCTGACCGCGCTGGCCGCGGCGCATCCCCTGCTGGCCCGGGAGTTCTCCGCGCTCGGGGGCCGCCTGCGGCGGGCCGAGGCGGGCGACGACTACATGGAACGGCACGTCGCGGCCGCCGAGTGGGAGGCGCTGCTGATGCGCGTCCGCGGCAAGGTGGGCTTCGAGCGGTTCCTGATACCGCCCACGGAACGGGAGATGCGGGCCGTGGCGGCGGAGGGACCGGTCGTCGCGGTCAACGTGGACCGGTTGCGCTGCGACGCGGTCGTCGTCACGCGGGAGCGGATCTTCTGCGTGCCGCTGCGCGAACTGACGGAGGGGCAGCTGGCGCTGCGGGCACAGCAGTTCCTCACGGCCGTGAGCCTGCCGCGGACCGCCCCCGACGAGGAGCACGACCACGCCCGCGAACTCGTGCTGGACACCCTCGCCTGGCTGTGGCGGACCGTGGCCGAGCCGGTACTGAACGCCCTCGGCCTCACCCGGCCGCTCCCCGAGGACGCCCCCGCGTCGGCCGCGCCCCGCCTGTGGTGGTCTGCCTCGGGACCGCTGGCGTACCTGCCGCTGCACGCCGCCGGGCTGCAGCGCAAGCACCAGCTGCGCGACGGACGCACCGTCCTCGACCGGGTGGCCTCCTCCTACAACCCCCACCCTGCGGGCCCTGCTGCACGCCCGGCGGATCTCCTCCGGCCGCACCGGCGGACGGCTGCTCGCCGTCGGCCGGCCCACCGGGACGGCGGGCTCCGCGGGCGCCTCGGCGCGTGAGATCGCCGCGATCGCGGACGCGCTGGGCGGCGTGCGCGCCGTCGAGGGCGAGGCGGCCACCCCGGAACGCGTCCTGTCGGCCCTGCGCACGGCGCGCTGGGTGCACTTCGCCTGCCATGGCGTCAGCGACCCGCAGGACCCGCCCGCCAGTCATCTGCTCCTGCACGGCGGGCCGCTGAGCGCCGCGGACGTCTCCCGGCAGGAACTGCTCTACGCCGAGCTGGCGGTGCTGCTCGCCTGCCATACCGCGCACACCGGGCAACTGCCCGACGAGGCCGTCCACCTGGCCTCCGCCTTCCAGACCGCGGGCTACCCCCAGGTCGTCGGCGCCCTCTGGGAGGCCGACGACGCGGTCTCGGCGCTCCTGGCCGCCCGCCTGTACGCCGCGCTCCGCGGCCGGACACCCGGCGCCGTCGCCCCCGCGGACGCGGGCCGCGCCCTCAACCACGTCATCCGCGTGCTGCGCACCCGCTACGCCCGCTCCCCCGCGGCCTGGGCGCCCTTCGTCCACATCGGCCGCTGAGCCCCACCGCGACCGGGGGGTCAGGCGCCGCCGAGCAGCCCGGCCAGGACCGGGTGCATGCGGGCCGGGTCGACAGTGGTGACGGTGTACGTGGCGACCCCCGAGGTCACCAGGGGGTCCTCCGCGGCGATCCGCTCGACCGTGCGGCGGTCCGTCCCGCGGGCGAGGATGACCCCGCCCTCGGACGAGGGCACCGTCTGCCCGGAGAGCAGGAACGTGCCGGCGCGGTGGTGGCGTTCCAGGAACGCCACGTGGGCGGCGACGAACGGCCCGGCGTCCTCTTCCGGTCCGGCGTACGTCAGGAACAGCAGGTACAGCATCCCCGTCCGATCTCGTGGCGGCGGGCCCGGCGGCCCGGCACATCATGGCAGCGTCCGCTCCGGCCGCGTCACCGGCGGCGGCGCAGCACCAGGTCGAGCTCCCGCCAGGTCGCCGGGGCGAGAGGCCCCGACGGGACGGGGATCCCCACCGCGCGGGCGACGGAACGCAGGCGCAGGTCCACGACGGCGTCGACGAGGTCGGCCAGGGCGAAGAGCCGTTCGCGGCCGAGCCAGCAGGCGGCGAACACGAGCACGGCGCCCGCGGCGAGCGCGGGCCACCACGCGGTGGCGCAGGCCAGCGCCGCGTACAGCAGACCCCAGCCGCACAGCCGGGTGGACGCCTCGAAGGCACCGGCCGCCGTGCGGATCTCCCTGCGGTCGGCCTCCGTGGCCGCCAGCCACAGGCGCGGCCAGACCGCCGTGAAGGGCACCGCGTAGTACGCGCCGACGCGGTGCTCCAGGGCGTGCATCCGGTCGCCCATGCGCGTGGGACGGGCCGGGGGCAGGGGCGCGATCCGGTCACGGCGCGCCTCGGCCGCGCGGGCGGCGGCCAGTTCGCTCTCGTCGCCACCGCGTTCGTAGTTCCGCAGGTGGGCCGCGACCTGCGCGTCGGCGCGTTCGCGGCGGGCCCGGCGCCTGCGCACGAGCCGCTGCCCCGATCCGCCCGGCCAGGGCCCGAGCCAGAGCACCTGGACGGCGCGCGCCAGGAGTTGCACCGCGAGGCCCGGCACGACGGCGAGCAGCAGCGCGGCGACCAGGACCAGGAAGAGCGCGGCGCCGCCGTGCGCGCCGGTCCAGTCCGCGTAGCGCTCGACCTCGCGCAGCAGGCGGCCGGCGTCGAACGGCCGTCGTCCGCCGAGCACATGGGCGGCCCAGGCGGTGCCGAGGAAGAGCGATCCGGGCAGCGCGAGCAGGGAGACCCAGCGCTCGGCGAGTTTCCCGCCGATCTCGTCCAGCAGACCCGCCACCGCGCTAGGACCTGCCTTCCGGGGCGCGGTGCCCTCGCGCCGTCCGGTGGGCGCGTCCGCCCCTCCGCCGTCGCGCACCGGCCACCCGGGCCGGCTGCTTCCTGCGCTGTGCGGCTGCGCGCACCGGACGAACCTCCTTCACCCGCGGGGACCGGGACGACAGGGCTAGTACCAGACGGGCCGCAGTTCGGCGTCCCAGATCGCGCAGCGCGGGGCGGTGACGGACGCCGTCGGGTCCTCGCTGCGGGCGCAGACGCCGCGCGGGCAGCGGTGGCGCAGGAGGCCGCCGCCCCCGCCGGTCATGCCGGGCACCTGGGAGTAGCCGCCGGCGTCCTTGCGGGGGCCGACGACCCGTACGCCGAGCCGCAGACCGAGGTCGGCGACCGCCGCCATGTCGCCGGCGCCTTGCCGTACGGCCTCGGTGACGGCCTCGAGCTCGGCCGCCTCGTCCGGGTCGCTCGCGGCGCCCCGCAGCCGCGGCAGCAGCTCGCAGAAGGCCATGACGTCTTCCTCGGTCACCGGGTCAGCCTACTGATCTGCGATCATCGCCGTATGGCGTTCACCGAAGAGCTCGCCCGGGCCGTCCTCGCGGCGGACGGACAGGACGGCGCGAAGCTGATCGCGCTCGGCGAGAACGCGGTGTTCGAGCTCGCGGACGGCGTGACCGTCGCGAAGGTGAGCCGCGGTCCCGAACTGCTGGACCGGGCCGCCCGCGAGGTGCGCACGGCGTCCTGGCTGGCCGCGCACGGCGTTCCGGCGGTACGGGCGGCGGCCCCACAGGCCCGGCTGGTGCAGGGGCATCCGGTCACGTACTGGGAGCGCCTGCCGGACACGGTACGGCCGGCGGAGCCCGCCGACCTCGCCGCGTTGCTGCGGCTCGTGCACGCCCTGCCCGAGCCGGACTTCACCCTGCCGCGCCGTGACCTGCTGGACGGGGTGGAGCGCTGGCTGCGGCTGGCCGGGACGGCCATCGATCCCGCGGACGCGGCGTATCTGCGCGAGCGCCGGGACGGATTCGCCGTCGCGGCCGCCGCGCTGACCCCGCGTCTGACCCCTGGGCCCATTCACGGTGACGCGCTGCCGCGCAACGTGCACGTCGGCCCGGACGGTCCGGTCATGGTGGACCTGGAGACCTTCTCCGCCGATCTGCGCGAGCACGACCTGGTCGTCATGGCGCTCAGCCGGGACCGCTACGGCCTCGGCGCGGACGCCTATGACGCCTTCACGGCCGCCTACGGGTGGGACGTGCGCGAGTGGGAGGGCTGCGCGGTGCTGCGCGGGGCACGGGAGACGGCGAGCTGTGCCTGGGTGGCGCAGCACGCGCCGGGCGACCCCGCGGCGCTCGCCGAGTTCCGCCGGCGGGTGGCCTCGTTGCGGGACGGCGATCCGTCGGTGCGCTGGTACCCCTTCTGACCCCGTCGCGCCGCCCGGGCTGGGAGGATGGGCGCTCCTCCAGTCAGGGCGGTGTCCATGCCGGAATCGTTGGTCGTCCGCCGTGTCCTCGGCGACCGTCCCTTCGCCGAGATCGGTGAACCGGGCGTCGCCGCCGTCGACGAGCGGCTGGGATGCCTCGTCGTGGGCGGCGACATGGGGTGGATTGCCTGGCCGAACCCGGGACGGGCTCCCATCGATCGGTGGCCGCGGTACCGCATCGGCGTCTACGACGCGGACGACCTGCGCTGCCGGCACGTGTACGACTGCCAGTGGCCGGTGATGTCGGTCGCCTTTCATCCGCTCCTCCCGCTGGCGGCCGTGGGTGTGGGCCGCTACGACGGCAGTTGGGACTTCGAGGGGCAGTTGCTGCTGATGGACCTGGAGTCGGGGCGGGTGCGGCCGCTCCTCGACGACGGCCGCCAGGTGACCTTTGTCCGGTGGCTGGACGCCCGGCGGCTGCGCCTGGTGGTCTCCCCCGAGGACAAGGACTCCGCACACGCCTTCAGCCACGGCTTCGAGGCCGTCCTGGAACGCCACGACTGGCGGGCGGTGCCCCCTCGGTCCGTCGGCCGGCGCGAGGTGACGGGCCCGCGGGTACGGTACGAGGGGCCGCCGGACCGGGATCGCGCCCGCGACCTGCTGACGGAGCGCAGCCGCCGCATCCCGGGGACGGTGTGGGCACCGCGCCGCCAGGTACGGGCGGTCGAGGTGCTCGGTGACGGCCGGGTGCTGGCCACGGTCGAGGGCGCGCGGCTGGAGTGCTGGCTGCCGTCGGGGGATCTGCAGTGGTCCGTGCCGGACCTGGACGGGGCGCGGCAGATCCACGTCGGCGCCGACGAGGCCTCGGCCTGGGTCAACGTGCAGCACACGGTGCGCCCGGCGGGGTCGGGGTGGCAGGGCCACGGCACCCTGGTCGAGCGGTTGTCGCTGGCGGACGGACGTTCCCTGGAGGCCTTCGATCCCGGTCACGCCGTGACGTTCGCCGCGAGCCGCGACGGCCGGCTGGTCATCCGGGCGGGCTCGCCGGACCAGCGGGGCGGCGAGACCCGTCTTCTGGCCCCCGACGGCACGGAGCTGACGCGCTTCACGCTGACCGCGAGCGACTTCCGCCTGCGTCGCGGCGCGGACCCGCTGTTCGTGCAGGACCTCCACACCCGCCCCGGGAGCCGGGCGTGGATCGGCGCGCTCACGATCGGGGAACCGGGCGCGGAGCCAGGACTGCGCAGGCTCTTCGCCCTCGACTGGGAGAGCGGGCGCGGCTCGCACCTCTTCCCCGGCCCGGCCGTCCAGCTCGGCGACGCCGCCCTGGTGCACGCCGCCGTGGTCCGTGACCACGAGGAAGTGCACGCGCGGAACGCCTTCGTGGTGCGGCGCCGGCTCCCGGACGGCGCGCCGCGGTGGGTGTTCGCCGCCGACGAGCCGGTCACGGCCCTGGACGCCGACGAGGACACCGTCTACGCCGCGCACCGGTCCGGGGAGGTCGTGGGGCTCGACCCGCGGACCGGCAGCCCGCGCCTGCGGCACCGGTTGCGCGTCGGCGGACAGGTGGTCGTGCCCCTGTCCCTCGCGGCGGCCGGCGCCGGCCGGTTGCTGGTCGGCACCGTGGACGGGCGGATCCTCGACTGCGCCCCGGCCTCGCCTGCGGGGCCCGCGGTCACCTCGGCCGGGGAATGACCGGCCAGGCGTGCTCGACGACGGCCGCCGGGTCGGCGGTGCGCCGCAGGTACGCCTGGAGGGAGGCCGACTGCTCGGCCGCCGCCCGGACCTGAAGGGCGTGCAGGTCCGCCAGCGGCAGCCGGCCGACGGGCTCGTGCCGCTCCCCCATGCGGCGCACCACGCGGGCCGCGGCCACCGCGTCGGCCCGCGCGTCGTGGGCGCCCTCCAACTGCACCCCGTAGTGGGCGCACAGCGCCTGCAGGGCCCGCCTGCCCTTGCGGTACTTGTCGACGTGCTTGTCGATGACCAGCGGGTCGATGACCGGCGACGGCACGCTGCCCAGGCGTTCGCCGACCGACGCGACGCCGTGCCGGCGGCACTCGCGGTCCAGCAGCGACAGGTCGTAGCGCGCGTTCATCACCACCAGCGGTGTGCCCGAGCGCAGCACCCCGGCGACGGTGTCGGCGATCTCCTCGACCGCCGGGCCGGCCGGGGCGCCATGGGCGCGGGCGTGGGCGGTCGAGATGCCGTGGATCGCGGACGCCTGCTCGGGTATGGCCACGCCCGGGTCGAGCAGCCAGGTCCGCTCCCGCGAGACGGCCCCGTCGGCCTCCAGCCGTACGACGGCCGCGGTGACGATGTGGTCGGTCTCGACGTCGGTGCCGGTGGTCTCCAGGTCGAACGCGACGAGCGCGTCGCTGATCCAGCTCATCGCCCGGCCCCCGTGCCCGTGGCGCCCACCGCGCCGCGCGGGCGGCTGCCCGCGCTCCTCCCCCGTCCGGAGCCGACCGTCCGTGCCCGGCGTCGTCCCATGCCCATTGGCGTACGTCCTTCCCGCTGTTCCCCCGTGTTCGGCCCCATCATCCCGTGCGCCACTGACACTGCTGCGGCCGGGCTGTGGGGGGAGACCCGGCCGGACGGTCCGCCGGGCCGTCAGGAGACGGGGCGGGAGTCGGCCCAGACGCCCTCGAACTCCTCGCGGTAGATCTCGAACAGCCCGTGCTCGGCCTCCGGGGCCTCGTCGGTCCTGGTCTGCACGAGTTCCCGCGGCCCGCCGCGCAGGATGAGCACCGGCGCCTCCATGCCACGGGCCTTGCGCAGGTAGGGCTGGACGACCGCGATGCCGTCCGAGGTGTCGCCGTCCACGAGGTAGGCGGTGAAGCGCGGGGTCTCGTCGAAGACCCGGATCTCGAACGCGGCGGTGTCCCGCAGCCGGGCGCGCACCCGCCGCATGTGCATGATGTTCATCTCGACGGAGCGGCTGAGCTCGCCGCGTCCGAGCCCGAGTTCGCGTTCGCGGCGGCGGACGGCGCTGCTCGCCGGGTTGAGGAAGAGCAGCCGCACCCGGCAGCCGGACTCCGCCAGCCGCACCAGACGCTTGCCCGAGTAGTTCTGCACGAGCAGGTTGAGGCCGATGCCGACGGCGTCGAGCCGTCGCGCGCCCCCGAACAGGTCCTCGGCGGGCAGCTGCCGCTGCAGCCGCACCCGGTCCGGGTAGACGCCGACGACGTCGGCGTAGCGGTCGGCGACGAGTTCCTCGACGGCGTCCACGGGCAGCCGCTCGGCGGAGGGGTAGCCGGGCCCGGAGCCGAGCATGTCCAGCAGCCGGGCGGCGGCCCGCTCGGCCTGGTCCAGGACGGTGCGGGACAGGGCGCGGTTGCGGGAGACGACGTGCCGTGCCACCTCCAGTTCGTCCAGGGCGAGTTCGAGCTCCCGGCGGTCGTCGAGATAGGGCTCGAAGCACGGCCAGTGCTGCACGGCGAGCTCACGCAGCTGCGGCAGCGTCAGGAAACTGAGGATGTTGTCGTCGGCCGGGTCGAGCAGGAACCCCTTGCGGCGGCTGACCTCGCGCACGGCGGCGGCCCGCTGCACCCACTCGTGACCGGCCGGGCCCGCGGCCGCGACCACCCACTCGTCGCCGTGCACGGGTTCGTAGATCGGGCGCAGCACGGCGTTGACGACGGCGCGCAGGCGCTGTTCGACGAGGTTGAGCCACACGTAAGCCCGTCCGGCGCGCCGGGCGCGGGTACGCACCTCGGCCCACTCGTCGGCGCCCCAGTCCAGTTCCGCTCCGATCTCCAACGGCAGTGCGAGGGCGGCCGTACCGGTGGTTCCTTCGCCGATGCCGCCGCCCGGGTCCCCCTGATCACCACCACCGGGGAGCACCAGACCTCCCGACATCACGACTGCACCCGCCTTCCCGCCCCCGTCCACGATCAAGGAAGGGTACTGCGGGGCGGGAGGCGGTGCAGCCGTAACGACGCTACTTCACCACATGCTCACCGGCTCGGACGGGGACGGGACGGTCAGTTTCCCTGGCCGTTGTGGCCCGACAGCTCGTCCGGTGTGAGCGGACTCATGGCCGTCACGTCGCGCGGCGCGAGCTGGAACCCCTGCCAGTGCACCGGCATGGGTGTCTGGTCCTCGTCGCGCGGGATGTGGTGGAAGCCGACGTTGACCCACATCACTGGGTGCGTGAGAGTCTCGCCGTTCGCCCACTTGTCCACCGAGGTGCCCCGGCCGTCGCACGCCGGGTCGCTGTTCCCGCTGGCCAGTTGCTCGCAGGCCCGGTACTGGGTGACGTACACGTCCTTCGATGTGTAGGCGTGGGCGTCGTAGCGGTCGGAGTGCTGCTGGACCAGTTCCCAGGAGCGCGGGTGCCGGTCGGCGTTCTTCCCGGCCGTGGAGACCACCCGCCACCAGCGGCGCAGCGCGGAGTTTGCGGCGAGTTCCCTGGTGACCGGGGTCCTGGTGGTCTTCAGGACGGCGGAGCCGGGGCCCCGGCCGGCCTTCTTGGTGTCGTACTGCTCGACCTTGGCCCGTGGGGAGCCGTCCAGGCCGAAGTCCAGCCGCCAGAAGACCGAGTGGTAGTGGCTGGTGGAGTGGTCGCGGTCGCCCTTGCCGATGGGCCAGCCGGTGCCCGCTCCGCTGTAGTCGCCGGGCGACAGGTCGCCGGTGGCGCCCATCTTGGCGGTGATGGTGCCGTCGTCGGAGAAGTTCCACTGGGTGATGTACTCGTACCAGCCGAGCTGGGACACGGAGAGGATGACCAAATCGCTCCCCTGCTTGGTGTACTTCTTGGCGGTGCCGTGGTCGTCGTCGACGTCGCTGCGGTAGGCGTAGCCGTGCGGCGCGGTGGTGGTGCACAGCGCCTTGACGGTGCGTTCCTGCTGCGGGACGTAGACCGGGCTGACGGTGCCGCCGGGGCACTCCTCGCGGCCGATGTCGATCGCGGTGTTGCCGAAGCCGATGTCGGACAGGTCGTTGTACTCGGTCAGCCCGGAGTCGTACGGGACGTTGACCTGCGCGAGCGAGGCCGAGGTCAGCACCTTGAGCGGCCGCGGCTCGTTCCTCGGACGGTACGCGATCCTCTCCAGGACCAGGCCCTTGGTGCCGCTCAGGCGCCAGCACATGCTCCAGCCGGTGCCGTTCGGCAGGGTCTTGGTCAGGGCGGTGGCGGTGCCGCAGTCCGCCGTGGCAGTGGTATCGGCCCGCGGGGCCGCATAGGCCCGTCCGGCCGTGGAGCCCGCGAGGAGCGCGGGCAGGAGGAGGAGCGCCGAGGCCGTACCGAGGGCCCGGCGCACGTGGTTGGTGCGCATGGTTTCTGGGTCTCCGCTCTTAGTGGATCCGGCCGACGGTGCGGTCGCTGAGGTCGACGACGAGATGGGTCGTGTCGATCCACGGCCCGTCCTTCACCTGCGTGAACAGCCGTACGCACCGGTGCTGACCGCACTTGGCCAAACCGGCCGGGGCGGTCTGCTCGGCGGTGTTGAACGAGATGCCGCGCAGTCGCAGCTGGTCGGGCGAGGTGAGCGCGCGGCCCTTGGTGGCGGCCGTGAAGTCGGCGCGGAGGCCCTTGCCGAGAGCGTCCCGGATGAGCAGTGCCGCCGCTTCCCGCGTCTCGTCGTTCGAGGGCGGTGGCTGCATGCCGGTGGCGGTGTCGGTGCGCTCGACGGTGCCGGAGGTGAGGTTGACGGTCTTCTTCACCAGCCGGTCGTGCCCGTAGTCGTAGAAGAGGACCTCGACCCGGCGGTCCCGGTCGGTCGGCGCCCCCGTGGCGTCGGCCGGTTCGGCGAGGTCGGTGTCGAGGTACTCCGGGCCGTGCCCTCCATCCACGTCCTGCGCGCTGCGCAGCGCGTCGCGGCGCAGGGCCATGGACTTCGCCCGGTCGACCTCGGCCTTGGTCAGAGGCCCACGACCGCTCTGGCGTGCGCCCTCGGGCGCGTCGTTCTCGGTCATTTCACCGCTGTCCGCGTCCTGCTGCCCCGGCGCTCCCGACGCGGCGGCGGGGCCGCCCGTCGTGGAGTGGTCGTCGCCGGAGGCGTCACGCGGCAAGGTGATGCCGATCATCACGGCGGTGGCGACGACGGCTGTGCCGCCGCCCCACAGGGCGCGCCTGAATCCGCGCCCGAGCCCTCCCTTTCGCGGTAAGGAACGGCCTTCCCCCTGATCTGTCACGTAGGTCTCCCCTGTGTCGTACTGTCACCCGTTCTGATGCGACCTCGACGGCACAGGTTGCCCCGGGACGGTGGATTCTTGCGGCAGGCAGGGGAATTGGGACACCCGTAACGGGGAAGATCTTGGCGATTCCATGCCCGGGGGGGCCTGTTTGCGTGACGATGCCCTTTCGGCACCGACGTGACCGGGGTGCGGCCTACCGGCGCCCGGCGGACAAGTGGAAGAGTCGACGACATGCAGGTCTGGCCGGGTCAGGCATATCCCCTCGGCGCCACGTACGACGGCGCCGGCACCAACTTCGCGGTCTTCTCGGAGGCCGCGGAACGCGTCGAGCTGTGTCTGCTGCACGACGACGGCTCGGAGACCGCCGTCGAGCTGCGCGAGGCGGACGCATTCGTCCGTCACGCGTACGTCCCGGGCATCATGCCCGGTCAGCGCTACGGCTTCCGGGTCCACGGCCCCCACGAGCCGACCCGGGGCCACCGCTGCAACTCCGCGAAACTGCTGCTGGACCCGTACGCGAAGGCGATGAGCGGGACGATCGACTGGGACGAGGCGGTGTACGGCTACCACTTCGGGGAGCCCGAGTCCCGCAACGACCTGGACTCCGCGCCGCACACCATGACCTCGGTGGTGGTGAACCCGTACTTCGACTGGGCGGAGGACCGCAGCCCCCGCATCGACTACCACCGCACGGTCATCTACGAGGCCCACGTCAGGGGCCTGACGATGCTCCACCCGGAACTCCCGGAGGAGATCCGCGGCACCTATGCGGCGCTCGCCCACCCCGCGGTGATCTCGCACCTGACGGAGCTGGGCGTCACGACGCTGGAGCTGATGCCGGTCCACCAGTTCGTCCACGACCACCGCCTGGTGGACGCGGGGATGCGCAACTACTGGGGCTACAACACGATCGGCTTCTTCGCCCCGCACAACGCCTACGCCTCGATGGGCGACCGCGGCCAGCAGGTGCTGGAGTTCAAGACGGCGGTACGCGAGTTGCACCGGGCGGGCATCGAGGTGATCCTCGACGTGGTGTACAACCACACGGCCGAGGGCAGCCACCTGGGGCCGACGCTGTGCTTCCGGGGCATCGACAACGCCTCGTACTACCGGCTGGCCGAGGACCCGCGCTACTACACGGACACCACCGGCACGGGGAACTCGCTGCTGATGCGCAGCCCCCACGTGCTGCAGATGATCATGGACTCGCTGCGCTACTGGGTCACCGAGATGCACGTCGACGGCTTCCGCTTCGACCTCGCCGCGACCCTGGCCCGGCAGTTCCACGAGGTGGACCGGCTGTCCTCGTTCTTCGACCTCGTGCAGCAGGACCCGGTGGTCAGCCAGGTGAAACTGATCGCCGAGCCCTGGGACGTCGGCGAGGGCGGCTACCAGGTGGGCAACTTCCCGCCGCTGTGGACGGAGTGGAACGGCAAGTTCCGCGACACGGTGCGCGACCTGTGGCGCGGCGAACCGGCCACACTGGCCGAGTTCGGCTCCCGGCTGACCGGCTCCTCCGACCTCTACCAGGACGACGGCCGCCGGCCGCTCGCCTCCATCAACTTCGTGACCTGCCACGACGGCTTCACCCTGCGCGACCTGGTGTCGTACAACGACAAGCACAACGAGGCCAACGGCGAGAACAACCGGGACGGCGAGAGCCACAACCGCTCGTGGAACTGCGGCGCCGAGGGTGAGACCGAGGACGAGGAGGTGCTCGCCCTGCGCGAGCGCCAGATGCGCAACTTCATCGCCACCCTGATGCTCTCCCAGGGCGTGCCCATGCTCGCCCACGGCGACGAGTTCGGCCGCACCCAGCGGGGCAACAACAACGCCTACTGCCAGGACAACGAGCTCGCCTGGGTGCCGTGGCCCAAGGAGGGCGACGCGGAGACCGAGCGGCTGCACGACTTCACCCGCCAGATGGTGTGGCTCCGCCGCGACCACCCCGTCTTCCGGCGCCGCCGCTTCTTCCACGGCCGGCCGGTCGAGGGGACGCACGACGAGCTCTCGGACATCGCCTGGTTCACCCCTGAGGGTGAGGAGATGATCCAGGACGACTGGGAGGAGGCACAGGCCAACGCCCTGGTGGTCTTCCTCAACGGCAGCGCCATCTCAGAGCCCGGCGACCGCGGGGAGCGGATCGCCGACGACTCCTTCCTGCTGATGTTCAACGCCTGGTACGAGCCGCTGGACTTCGTGGTCCCGGTCAACCACGGCAAGGAGTGGCAGGTGGTCGTGGACACCCAGCGCCCGGAGGGGGTGGCCCCCGGCTCGGGCCGCAAGGTGACCCAGGGCGACCGGCTGCGGCTGGCCGACCGGAGCATGGTGGTCCTGCAGCGCCCGGCGTAACCGTCCGCCCGATGTGATGGGCGTACCGGTCGGCGGGGTAGTCAGTCCTCCATGACAGAAAGCGCCGCGACCCCGCCGACCGCTGTCGTCCCCTCCGTGCCGATCGCCACCTACCGGCTGCAGCTCCAGCCCGACTTCCCGTTCGCCGCGGCCGAGGCCGTGGTCCCCCATCTGGCGACGCTCGGCGTCTCCCACCTGCACCTCTCCCCCGTGCTGCAGGCCGTGCCCGGGTCCACGCACGGCTACGACGTCGTCGACCACACCCGGGTGCGCGAGGAGCTCGGCGGCGAGAAGGGGCTGCGGGCGCTGGCGCGCACCGCCCGCGCGCACGGCCTCGGGCTCGTCCTGGACGTGGTGCCCAACCACATGGCCGTGCCGGCGCCCGAGCACCTGGCCCGGCCGCTGTGGGAGGTGCTGCGGGACGGGCCGGGGTCCCCGTACGCGCGCTGGTTCGACGTCGACTGGGCGGCGCAGGGCGACCGGCTGCTGCTGCCGGTGCTGGGCGGCCCGCTGGAGGAGGTGCTGCACGACCTGCGCGTCGAGCGCGACCGGGCCGCCGGGGAGCGGGTGCTGCGCTACCACGACCACGCCTTCCCGCTGCGCGCGGGCACCGAGGAGCTGCCGCTGCGCGCGCTGGTCGACGCCCAGTGGTACCGGCTCGCCTGGTGGCGGCAGGCCCGCACCGAGCTGAACTACCGGCGGTTCTTCACCATCTCCGACCTCATCGCGGTCCGCGTCGAGGACGACGAGGTCTTCTCCGCCACCCACGCCACCCTGCTGCGCCTGCTGGACGAGGGCGTCGCCGACGGCCTGCGCATCGACCACCCGGACGGCCTCGCCGACCCCGCCGGCTACCTGCGGCGGCTCGCGGACGCCTCCGGCGGCCGTTGGACGGTCGTGGAGAAGATCCTCACCGGCGACGAACGGCTGCCGGCCGGCTGGGCCTGCTCCGGCACGACCGGCTACGACGCCCTGGACCGGCTCGACGGGCTCTTCACCGACCCGGCGGGCGTCGAGGAGATCACCCGCTTCTACCGCGCCTTCACCGCCGCCCCCGCCGAAGCGGGCGGCGAGTGGCAGCCGACCGTTCGGGCCGCCGCCGAACGCATCGTCACGCACGACCTGGCCGCCGAGGTGGACCGGCTGACCCGCTCCGCCGTCCGGGCCACCGGGCTGGAGCACACCGTGCTGCGCGAGGCGATCGAGGCGACGCTCGTCCGGCTGCCGCGCTACCGCCCGTACGTCGTCCCCGGCGAGCCCGCGGACGCGGAGGACACCGCCCTGCTGGAAGCCGCGGCGGGCGCCACCGGGCACCCGGCGGCCGAGACGGTCCGCGACCTGGCCCTGGGCCGCCACCGGGGCGGCGGGGAGGCCGCGGCGGACTTCACGGTGCGCTTCGCCCAGGTCTCCTCGGCACTGCGCGCCAAGTCCGCCGAGGACACCGCCTTCTACCGCTACCACCCGCTGCTCTGCCTCAACGAGGTCGGCCGGGACCCGGACCGCCCCGCCACCTCGCCCGAGGAGTTCCACGCCTTCTGCGAGCGGCTGCGGCGCGACTGGCCGCTCACCGGGACCGTGCGCTCCACCCATGACACCAAGCGCAGCGCCGACGTGCGCGCCCGGCTCGCCGCGCTGAGCGAGCTGCCCGGCGAGTGGGCCGAATGGCTGGGCGCGGTCTCGGCGGACCTGCGGGCGTATCTGGAGCACCGCGGGATCCCGCTGCCGGAACGTCATGTGGAGTACCAGGCCTGGCAGTACGCGGTGGTCTTCTGCGACCCCGGCGCGGCCGGGCTCGTGGCCGCCACCATGCTCAAGTCGGAGCGCGAGGCGGGCCTGCGCACCTCGTGGACCGACCAGCGGCCGGAGTACGAGCAGGAGATGACCGGCTTCGTCCGCGAACTGGTGGGCGGCCCGGCGGCCTTCGCCACCGAGCGCGTCGACCGCGCCCTGCGCGGGCCCGAACGCGTCAATGCGCTCGGCGCCCACCTGGCGCACCTCACCATGCCGGGCGTGCCCGACCTCTACCAGGGCGACGAGGAACGGCAGCTGCTGCTCGTCGACCCCGCCAACCGCCGTCCGTACGATCCGGGCACGGCCGGGGGCGAGGTGAGCGAGAAGCGGCGGGTGACGGAGTTCGCGCTGCGCCTGCGCCGGGCGCGCCCGCAGTGGTTCACCGGCCCGGAGGCCTCGTACGAACCCCTGTACGCGCGCGGCCCGGCCGGGGAGCACTGCGTGGCCTTCGTCCGCGGCGGGCGGGCGCTCACCGTCGTCACCCGGCTGTCCCGGCGGCTCGCGGACGCGGGGGGATGGCGCGGCTCGGAACTGGTGCTGCCGGAGGGGGTCTGGACGGAGGTGCTGACGGGCCGCCCGTTCCAGGCCGTGGTGCCGCTGGCGGAGCTGCTGGACCGGCTGCCGGTGGGTCTGCTGGTGCGCGACGTGGACGAGTGAGCTCCCGGCGGGCGGACGACATCCGATACGAGGATCCCGGGCGGCGCGGGGGCGGCGCGCTTCGCGACCGCCGACGAGGTGCCGCCGCCGTGCCGCGGGCAGGTCCTGCGCCTCGCGGGCGGCCGGGAGCCGGCGCCGCGGTCCCGGACCGCCTGAGCGACGCGGGACGGATTGTCGGACCCCGCTGTTAGCGTCCTGCCATGGACGCCTCGGAAGCCCTTCTCGCCCGCATCGAGAACGACCCGGTCGCGGCACAGCGCCTCGCCTGGCCCGGTGACTTCGACATCACCCGCCGCGACCCGGTCGAGGACGTGCGCCTGCCCTCGGGCCTGACGATGCGGCCCATAGCCGGCGACGGCGCCGGCGGCACCTTCTTCCTGTGCGGTGAGCCCGGAGACGCCGAGCGGCCCGTGGTCTACGCGGACTCCGAGGGGCGGGCGGCGCTGATCGGCGCGGACCTGCCGGAGGCGGTGGAGCTGGTCGTCTCCTGCCCGATGTGGTGGCACGACGTAAACTCGGGACTCCCCCTGGAGGAACTGGCCGCCGAGGTGCGCGAGGACCACCCGGACCTGGACCGGGAGCGCGCGGAGCTGGCGGCGGCCCTCGGGCTGACGCTCCCTGCGGTGGAGAAGGTCGTCGCCCGGCTGCGGGCGACCGCGGCGCGTACGGCGCCGGGCTTCCTGCCGTACGTGGACGACGACGACCACCAGCCGTACGAACCGCTGTTCCGGTCCTGAGCCCCGGCGCGGCCTCAGGCAGTGGTGAGGCGGAAGCTCATCGCGCCGAAGGTGACCTGGTCACCGGGGCGGACGGCGGCGGCACCCATGACGCGGTGGCCGTTGACCCAGGTGCCGTTCATCGAGCCCAGGTCGCGCAGGACCCACAGCCCGCCCTCGTGGCTCAGCTCGGCGTGGAAACGCGACGTCGAGGAGTGGCTGAGCCGGAAGGTGCACGACAGGTCCCGGCCGATCCGCACCGGGAAGGGACCGGGAGCGGGAAGCAGCAGGGGCGGCAGTTGCTGGACGGCCCAGGCCTGCCGCATCCGGGCGCGGAAGGCCGACGTCTTGGTGACGGCGCGGACGATCGAGCCGGTCAGCCGGGCCCAACGACCCTGCGAGGGCGGCAGGTCCGCGATGAGGGCGGCCAACTCCTCGGAGTGGCGGGCCTTGAGCGCGAGTCCCATGCGGCGCACGAAGGTGTCGTGCGACAGTCGTCCGTCGACGGCACCCTCGCGAAGTACCTCGATGGCGCGCTCGCGTTCGGCGTCGGTGGGACGCGGCGGGTGCGTCGGGAACTCGTAGCTCACCTGCGTGATTGTCGGGCCGGGGAGGCCGGGGTGTCCAGAAGGTGCGGCACGTGGGGCGGCGGGGTCAATTGTGTGGACGCCGCAGAAACGGGATGGCTAAGGTGGGCGCACGCCCTGGACCGAGGAAGGAGGCGGAAGCCATGAACACGTTCGCCCTTTCGCGCTCCCGCCCCGTTGTCCGCAGGGCGTACCCCGTCTGACCGGGAGCGCTCCGCTCTCCCGTGAGGACTTCACCTTCATGACCGATCTGGTCTTCCGCCCGCTCGTCGCGGGCGAATCGCACCTCTTCCGTTCCCTGGCCACCGAGGACGCCGGCCTGGTGGGCCGGTCCTTGCTGGGCCACACGTTCGCCCTGACCGACGAGGGCGGCGAGTACCGCCCCGACTGGAGCTGGGTGGCCCTGCGCGACGGCGTCGTGGTCGCCCGCGCGGCCTGGTGGGGCGCGTCGACGGACGACGCACCCGTGGCCCTGGACTGGTTCGACTTCACCGACGCCGACGCCGCCGTGCGGCTGCTGCGGGCGGCACCGCTGAAGGCCGAGTACGAACTGCTGCTGCCGCCCGGCTGGCGGGACCGGCCCGAGGTCCGCGAGGCCGCCCAGGCCCGCATCGACGCGGCGATCGTCTCCGGAATGGAGCTGCTCGTCGAGCGCTACCGCTACACCTGGACCCCCGAGTGCGGGCTGCCCGAACGCACCGGACGCCTGGAGTACCGGCCCGAGCCGGACGACGCGGTGATCCTGGACGTGCTGAAGCGCATCGGGGCCGGCAGTCTCGACGCCCACACCCGCCGTATGGTCCGGCTGCACGGCCCGGACGCGGCCGCCCGCGAGGAGCTGGAGTTCCTCAACTGGCTCCAGTCGCCGCGCGAGTGGTGGCGGCTGGCGTACACCCCGCAGGGCCAGCTCGCCGGCATCCAGGTGCCGGGACGCAATCCGGGTGCGTTCTGCGTCGGCTTCATCGGTGTCCTGCCGGAGCAGCGCGGGCACGGCTACGCGTACGACCTGCTGCTGGAGTGCACGCACGACCTGGTCGGACACGGCGCGACGGAAATCGCCGCCGCGACCGACCAGGGCAATGCGCCGATGGCGGCGCACTTCGCCAAGGCGGGATATCCGGTGAGCCAGGAGCGCGTCAACCTGGTGTGACCCCCCGGACGCCGGGCAGCATGGTGCCCATGCGCTTCGACGTGTGGGCACCGGACGCCGGTGAGGTGGAGGTACGGGTCGACGGCCGGGCTCACGACATGGAGCGCGACCCCGAACGGCGCGGCTGGTGGTACGCGGACGTGCCCGCCGGGCACGGTTCGCGCTACTCCTTCGCGCTGGACGAGGGCCCGCCACGGCCCGACCCCCGCTCCCGCCGCCAGCCCGACGGGCCCGAGGGACCGAGCGCGGTCGTCGACCACGACCGGTTCGCCTGGGCCCACGAGTGGGCGGGCCGCCCGCTGCCGGGCGCGATCCTCTACGAGCTGCACGTCGGCACCTTCACCACCGTCGGCACCTTCGACGCGGCGATCGAGCACCTGCCCCACCTGGCCGGGTTGGGGATCACGCACGTCGAGCTGATGCCGGTCTGCCCGTTCCCCGGCACGCACGGCTGGGGGTACGAGGGCGTGTCGCTGTGGGCGGTCCACGAGCCCTACGGCGGCCCGGACGGGCTCAAGCGCTTCGTGGACGCCGCGCACGGCCACGGGCTCGGGGTGGTGCTGGACGTCGTCCACAACCACCTCGGGCCCTCGGGCAACCACCTGCCCGCCTTCGGCCCGTACTTCACCGACCGCCACCACACCCCGTGGGGCGACGCCGTGAACCTCGACGCCCCCGGCTCCGACGAGGTGCGCGACTTCCTCGTCGGCAGCGCCCTGGCCTGGCTGCGCGACTACCGCCTCGACGGGCTGCGGCTCGACGCCGTCCACGCCCTCGTCGACACCCGCGCGGTGCACCTGCTCGAGGAGCTGTCCACCGCCGTCGACGCGCTGGCTGCCTCCGTCGGCCGCCCGCTCTTCCTGATCGCCGAGTCCGACCGCAACGACCCGCGCACCACCGACCCGCGCGAGGCCGGCGGCCTGGGTGTGCACGCCCAGTGGAACGACGACTTCCACCACGCCCTGCACACCGCCGTCACCGGCGAGTCCCACGCGTACTACGCGGACTTCGCCGTCTCCCCCTTGACCGCTGTGGCCAAGGCACTGCGCCGGGTCTTCTTCCACGACGGCACCCACTCCGGCTTCCGGGGCCGCGCCCACGGCCGCCCCGTCGACCTGACGACCACCCCGGGCCACCGCTTCCTCGCCTACACCCAGACCCACGACCAGATCGGCAACCGCGCCACCGGCGACCGGCTCGGCGCCGGCGTCCCCCCGGGGCTGCTCGCCGCGGCCGCCGCGCTCGTCCTCACCTCCCCGTACACGCCGATGCTCTTCATGGGCGAGGAGTGGGGCGCCCGCACGCCCTGGCAGTTCTTCACCGACCACGACGACCGCGAGCTCGCCGCCGCCATCACCCGGGGCCGCCGCCGCGAGTTCGCCGAACACGGCTGGAAGGCCGAGGACATCCCCGACCCCCAGGACCCGGCGACCCGGCTGCGCTCCTGCCTGGACTGGTCGGAACCGGCCCGGGAGCCCCACGCGGAACTGCTGGCCTGGTACCGGCGGCTGATCGCGCTGCGCCACGCCGAGCCCGAACTGACCGACCCGGCCCTGGACGCCGTCCACGTCACCGTGGGCGGGCACACCCTGCGGCTGGACCGCGGGCGCTTCCGGATCGCCGTCAACTTCTCCCCCGAGGAAACGCTGATCCCCCTCCACCACCCGGGCCGCGCCGACCCGCCGGGCTACGTCCCGGTCGCCGCCTGGCGTCCCTGCCCGCCACCCACCGACACCGGCTGCCTCCACCTGCCCGGCCACTCGGTCGCGGTACTCCGTGAGCGCTGACTACCCTGACGGGGTGACGACCGACGACGAGCCCCGCGCGATCTGCGTCCACTGCGGCGACCCGACCGAGTACCCCGACTCGCAGCCGGGTGCGACCCTCTGCCCGGTCTGCGCCTGGCACGAGGCCCAGCGCACCGCCTGCAGCGGCTGAGCCGCCCGGCGGGCGGTCAGTCCTCGAGCAGTCGCCTGCGGGCGGCCTCGACGTCGAAGGACGCGGGCGGGCACACCGGGTCCACCAGTTCCAGGTGCTCCATCAGCAGCCGGCCGACGGCCCAGTTCCGGTACCACTTGCGGTCGGCGGGGACGACGTACCAGGGCGCGGTCTCGGTGGAGCAGCTGCCGAGCACGTCCTCGTAGGCCTCCTGGAAGGAGGGCCACAGCGCCCGGTCCTCCAGGTCGTCGGGGCCGAACTTCCAGTGCTTGCAGGGGTTGTCCAGCCGGGCCAGCAGGCGGGTCCGCTGCTCGTCGCGGCTGATGTGCAGGAAGACCTTGACGACGCTGACGCCGTCGTCGGCCAGCGAGGCCTCGAAGGAGTTGATCGTCTCGCAGCGCTCCTGCCACACCCAGCGCGGCGCCCGGCCCCGGACCCGCGGAACGAGGACGTCCTCGTAGTGGGAGCGGTCGAAGACACCTATCCGCCCGGGACCGGGCAGGGCGCGCTCCACGCGCCACAGGAAGTGGTGGGCCTTCTCCTCGGCCGTCGGGGCCTTGAAGGCGGTGATGCGGCAGCCCGCGGGGTCGAGCAGACTCGCGAGGTGCCGCACCGAGCCGCCCTTGCCCGAGGTGTCCATGCCCTGGAGTACGACGAGGACGGAACGCGGGTCGCCCGCCGTGCTCTGCGCGAAGAGCCGCTCCTGCAACGCCGTGATCCGGTCCCGTACGTAGGGCACGCACGCCAGCGCCTCGGCCTTCCCCGCCGGACCGCCCGGCGTGGCACGCGGGTCGTACGAGCGCAGCCGCACGGGGCCGCCGCCCGACGGGACCCGCAGCTTCGCACGCAGCCCGGGCGTGCTGCCGGATCCGGCCTTCGGGCTGTTCCTCGTCACCGCGCCTCCCTCCGTGACGACGGCCCCCCGGACGCCCGAGCGGTTGATCCGATGGTGCGACGGATCAGCCGTGTCCGCCAGCGCGGCCCCAGGGGCCCGTGACGGCGAAGGTGGTGCCCGGGTTGTAGCAGTTGACGTACATGGTCCGGCCGTCCGGCGCGAAGGTGACTCCGGCGAACTCGCCCCATTCGGGAGCGTCGGCGGTGCCGATGTTCTGGCGCCCGCGGGCCATCGCGTAGACCTCGCCGCGCCGGGTGACGCCGAAGACGTGCTGGGCCCCCTCGCCGTCCTCGCAGACCATCAGGCCGCCCTGCGGGGCGAGGGCGATGTTGTCCGGGGACTCACCCGGCAACCGCACGTCGGTCGCGGGCCCGAAGACCACGACGAGGGTCAGCCGCCGCCTGGCCGGGTCGTACCGCCAGACCTGGCCGAAGTGGGTGGCCGCCGAGCCCTCGGCGGCACGCGCGAAGCTGGAGACGAAGTAGACGCTGGTGCCGCCCCAGTAGCAGCCCTCCAATTTCTGGGCGTGCGTGATCCCGCGGGGGCCGAAGTCCTGCAGCCGCAGCGGGGTCTCCTTCGCCAGGGGATCGGGCACGCGCACCCATTCGATCCCGTCGAAGCAGGCCCCGGTCTCCTGCACCGCCGACAGGTCGGGCACGCCCGGTACGCGCATGGCCTCCAGGGTGCCGCCGGCCCGCAGGGAGCCGCGACCGCCGAGGGGCTTGCGGGGGTGGAAGCGGTAGAACATGCCGAAGGGTGCCTGGAAGGCGTCCTCCGTCTCGTACACCGTCCCGTCGCGGGGGTCGACGGCGATGGCCTCGTGCTGGAAGCGGCCCATGGCCGTGAGCGGCTCGGCGCCCGTGCTCCGCGGGTCGTGGGGGTCGACCTCGAAGATGAAGCCGTGGTCCTTGGCGTAGCCGCCGGTACCGGCCTTGTCCTCGGTCTCCTCGCAGGTCAGCCAGGTGCGCCAGGGGGTCGGGCCGCCCGCGCAGTTCACGGCGGTGCCCGCGACGGCCACCCGTTCCGAGGTGACCGCGCCGCCCCGGTCGAGCGCGAGGACGGTGCAGCCGCCCTTGGCCCCGGGGTCGTAGACCAGCCCGTCGACCAGGGGGACGGGAGCGGTGGCGGTGACGCGGTTCTCGTGGTTGCGGACCAGGTGGACCCCGCCGCCGCGGCGGGCGGGGAACGCGGCCATGCCGTCGAAGTTCCCCGGCACGGGGCCCTCGCCGGAGCGCAGTGGGTCGCCCTGACGGGACAGCACGCGGTAGCGGAACCCGCGGGGAAGGTCGAGGAGGCCGTCGGGATCGGGTACGAGGGGGCCGTATCCACCGGCCCCCGAGGCGAACGCCGTGCCGGCGAACACTTCTCCGACGCTCCCGGCGAAGGCGATCCCGGCGCCCAACGCTCCGGTCGTCGCGATGATCTGACGTCTGGTCACGGACATGGGTCACTCTCCCTGCTGGCGGACAGGCGATTGACCCGAGTGTGTCTAGCACGGCTCCGGGCAGGTGGGAACACGGCACCCCGCCCCGGGCGCCGCCGGGAGCGCGGGTCAGGAACCGTCCGGGGTGGCGAGGCGCTTGGCGTCGCGGGCGAGGGCGGTGAGGCGGGAGATCGCCCGGAAGTACTTCTTGCGGTAGCCGCCGGCGAGCATCTCCTCGCTGAAGATACGGTCGAAGGGCTCGCCGGAGGCCATCACGGGGACCTCGCGGTCGTAGAGCCGGTCGGCCAGGACGACCAGGCGCAGCGCGGTGGCCTGGTCCTCCACGGGACGCACGCCGCGCAGGAAGACCGCCTCGACGCCGTCGCAGAGCGCCCCGTAGCGGCTGGGGTGGACCCGGGCGAGGTGGGCGAGGAGGGCACCGAAGTCGTCCAGAAAGGCGCCGGGAGTGCGGCCCGCGGCGGCGGTGACCTCGTCGTCGGCGTACGGTGCCGGGGCCTCGGGGAGGCCGCGGTGACGGTAGTCCTCGCCGTCGATGCGCAGCGAACGGAAGCGGGCGGACAGGCCCTGGATCTCGCGCATGAAGTCGGCGGCGGCGAACCGGCCCTCGCCGAGCTTGCCGGGCAGGGTGTTGGAGGTCGCTGCCAGCTTCACGCCCGCGTCGGCCAGCTTGCCCAGCAGGGTCGAGACGAGCACGGTGTCGCCGGGGTCGTCGAGCTCGAACTCGTCGATGCAGACCAGCCGATGCCCGCTGAGTACCTGCACGGCCTGCTGGAAGCCGAGGGCGCCGACGAGGTTGGTCAGCTCCACGAAGGTCCCGAAGGCCTTCTGCTCGCGCGGCGCGGGCGTGGCGTGCCACAGCGAGGCGAGCAGGTGGGTCTTGCCGACGCCGTAGCCCCCGTCGAGGTAGACCCCGCCGGGGCCGGCCGGTACGGCCGGTACGGCCTGGCGCCGGAACCAGCGCTTGCGCCCGCCGTCGGCGGGGGTGCCCAGCCCCTCCGCGAAAACCCGCAGCGCGCCGACGGCCTGGGCCTGGCTGGGCTGCTTCGGGTCCGGGAGGTAGTTCTCGAACCGTACGGAGTCGAAGCGCGGTGGCGGCACCATCTCCGCCACCAGCCGGTCCGCCGGGACGTGCGGTTCGCGTCCGCTCAGCGAGGCGGGCGGCGTCCCGCCGGGTATCGGGCTGGTTTCTCGCGCGGCGGCGAAGGACGAGGACACAGCACTCCAGCCTAGTGCCTCGCCGGCGGTCCCCTCGCCGCCGGGTGGCCGACCCCACTGCGTGAGGGGCCGTGGAAGACTGCAGCCATGCGCCGCCTCTTCCCCGCTCCCGCGACCGCCGAGACCCTGGACACCGCCGAGACCCTGGCCGATGCCTACGCGTACCCGGAGCCGGCCGGCGGGGCGCCCTGGCTGCGGGCGAACATGGTGTCGTCGCTGGACGGCGCGGCCCGGCACGACGGGCGCTCCCAGCCGCTGTCCTCGGACGCCGACATGCGGGTCTTCGGAGTGCTGCGGGCCCTGGCCGACGTCGTGGTCGTCGGCGCGGAGACGGTGCGGCAGGAGGGCTACCGCCCGGCCCGCGCCCGGGAGGTCTTCGCGGACCGCAGGGCCGCGGCGGGGCAGGGCCCGGCCGCCGTGATCGCCGTGGTGAGCGCCCGGCTCGACCTGGACTTCTCGCTGCCCTTGTTCACCGAGCCGCTGGTACCCACCCTCCTGCTGACCGGCGAGGACGCCCCGGCCGACCGGGTCGCGGCGGCCGAGCGGGCGGGGGCGCGGGTCGTCCGGGCCGGCACGGGCACGGGCGTGGACCCGGCGCGCGCGGTGCGCGAACTCGCCGCGCTCGGGCTGCGCCGGATGCTGACCGAGGGCGGGCCGCGGCTGCTCGCCCAGTTCGCCGCGGCCGGGGTGATCGACGAGCTGTGCCTGACGATCGCGCCGCTGCTGACTGCCGGGGACGCCATGCGGATCATGAACGGCCCAAGCATCGCCGACCCCGTCCGCTTCACCCCTGTGTCGATCCTGGAGGAGGAGGGCTTTCTCTTCACCCGCTACGTGCGCGGCTGAGGCCCGTCCCGGAGCGGCCGGAATCCACCAGGACCGCCCGCTCCACCGGTTTCACCCGGATGGTGCCGATTGTCCACCCCCGCATGTCCGCCCGCCGCGGCCGGGGAACGCATGTCCCCGCGTGCCCCGCGCCCGGACGGGGCAGGATGGTTTCCGTGGCAGGCCCGACGGCCCGCGAGAGAGAAGGACGCGTCCGTGTTCACGACCGTACTCATGATCGAGCAGCCGCTCGTCCCCGCAGACGTGGAACTGGTCACCACGCTCCACGGTGACGAGCCCGTCTCCTTCGTCGTCCTCATGCAACCCCGCGGCGACCAGGACCGGCTGCTGCGGGCCATCGACGACGTCGCCCTGGGTGAACTGGACAAGGCCGTCCACGAGCGCGACCGCCCGGAGGGCGACCAGGCCCTGCTGCCCGCGGAGCGCGCGCTGAACCACAGCCTGACCGCACTGCGCGAGGCAGGCTGCGAGGCGGTGGGCGAGGTGGTCGAGCGACACCCCATCGAGTTGATGAAGTCGGTGGTCGAGCAGACTCATGCCGACGAGGTGATCGTGCTGACCGCCCCGCACCTGGTGGAGGAGTTCTTCCACCGCGACTGGACGTCCCGGGCCCGGCACAAGGTCGGCGTACCGGTGCTGAAGTTGTTCGCACACAACGCGGAGGACTGAGCGGACGCCGCGCCCCCGACTGGTGGAAGAATCGGGGAGGCCGACAACCGACCCCGTGAGTTCCAGGGAGCACCTCGCATGAGCCCCACCCTTCCCCCCGGCATGGACCGACCGCACTTCATCGGGATCGGCGGGGCCGGAATGTCGGGCATCGCGAAGATCCTGACCCAGCGCGGGGCGGACGTCGCGGGCAGCGACGCGAAGGACTCGGAGACCGCGGAGGCGCTGCGTGCCCTCGGCGCGACGGTCCGCATCGGCCACGCCGCCGCCCACCTCTCGCCGGAGGCGACCTGCGTGGTCGTCTCCAGCGCCATCCGTGACGACAACCCGGAACTGGCCGCGGCACGTGAGCGCGGCATCCCGGTGGTGCACCGCTCGGACGCGCTGGCGGCGCTGATGGAGGACTCGCGCCCGATCGCGGTGGCCGGCACACACGGCAAGACGACCACCACCTCCATGCTCGCGGTGAGCCTGTCCGCGTTGGGCCTGGACCCGTCGTACGCCATCGGGGGCGATCTGGACGCCCCCGGCTCCAACGCCCACCACGGCACCGGCGAGATCTTCGTGGCGGAGGCGGACGAGAGCGACCGCAGCTTCCAGAAGTACGTCCCCGAGGTGGCGATCGTGCTGAACGTGGAGCTCGACCACCACGCGAACTACGCGTCGATGGACGAGATCCACGAGTCGTTCGAGGTCTTCGTCGGCAAGATCGTGCCCGGCGGCACCCTGGTCGTCGGCGAGCACGCCGGTGCACGGGAGCTGGCCGCCCGGGTGGCGGGCCGCGGCGGGCTGAACGTCGTGCGCGTCGGCGAGGACGAGGAGGCCGACGTACGGATCCTGCGGGTCGTCCCGCACGGGATGTCCAGCGAGGTCGCCGTCCGCCTGGACGGCGAGGAGCACACCTTCACCGTGTCCGTGCCCGGCCGGCACTACGCCCACAACGCGGTCGCCGCCCTCGCCGCGGGCGTCGCGCTGGGCGTCCCGGCGGACAGCCTGGCCAAGGCGCTCGGCACCTACACCGGGGTGAAGCGCCGGCTGCAGCTGAAGGGCACGGCGGCGGGCGTCCAGGTCATCGACTCCTACGCGCACCACCCCACCGAGATGACCGCCGACCTGCAGGCCCTGCGCGAGGCGGCGGGCGACCGGCGCATCCTCGTGGTCTTCCAGCCGCACCTGTTCAGCCGCACCCAGGAGCTGGGCCGCGAGATGGGCCAGGCCCTCGCGCTGGCCGACGCCTCCGTGGTGCTGGACATCTACCCGGCCCGTGAGGACCCGGTCCCCGGCATCACCAGCGACCTGATCATCGACGCGGCCGCCGCCGAGGGCGCCGACGTCGCCGCGGAGCACGACAAGGAAGCGGTCCCCGAGGTCATCGCCGGAATGGCCAAACCCGGTGACCTTGTTCTCACCATGGGCGCGGGAGACGTGACCGATCTCGGTCCGCGCATCCTGGCGCGCCTGGAGAACTGAGGAGAGGGAGGACCATGGCGTACGAAGTCGACAAGTCCGAGGAGCAATGGCGTCAGGAGCTGACGCCGCAGGAGTACGCGGTCCTGCGCAAGGCGGGCACGGAGCGTCCCTTCACGGGTGAGTACACCGACACCAAGACCCGGGGCGTGTACTCGTGCCGCGCCTGCGGCGCCGAGCTGTTCACCTCGGACACCAAGTTCGAGTCGCACTGCGGCTGGCCGTCCTTCTACGACCCGAAGGACAGCAAGGCCGTCGAGCTGATCGAGGACCGCTCGATGGGCATGGTCCGCACCGAGGTCCGCTGCGCGCGCTGCGGCTCGCACCTGGGGCACGTCTTCGAGGGCGAGGGCTACGACACCCCGACGGACCAGCGCTACTGCATCAACTCGATCTCGCTGCGGCTGGCCCCCGCGGGGGACTGATCACGAAATCCGACGGCTAGGCCCCCCGCGTGGGGCTCGCGCGCCACGCGGGGCGCGTCCGTCGACTCGCCGCCCGCCGGATGGCAACGTGGCCCGGCATGGAACACCACGTACGGGCCAGGTTGCTGCTGGCCAGCGCCACCATGCTCTTCGTCGAACTGGCGCTGATCCGGTGGGCGGGCGCGAACGTCGTCCATCTGAGCTACTTCTCCAACTTCATCCTGCTCGGCTCCTTCCTGGGCATCGGGCTGGGCTTCCTCATCAGGGCGGAACGAGGCCAGTGGCTCAAGCGGTGGGCGCCGCTGCCCCTTGCGGTGCTCGTCGTGCTGGTGCGGGAGTTCCCGGTCCAGGTGCGGCAGAGCAGCGGCGACATCATCTACTTCACGGCGGTGAAGACCACCGGGCTGCCGCAGTGGGTGACGCTGCCGGTGCTCTTCCTGCTGGTGGCGGCCGCGATGATGGCGATCGGCAAGATCACCGCCGATCTGTTCCGGCAGCTGCCGTCGCTGGAGGCGTACCGCTGGGACCTGATCGGCTCGCTGACCGGCTCGGTGGCCTTCGCGGGGCTGTCGTGGCTGCGCGCGCCCTCGCTGGTGTGGGGGCTGATCGCCGCGGCGGCGCTGCTGGTCCTCGGCGGGCGGCGGAACACGCTGCGGTACGCGCTGCCACTGACGGCGATGGTCCTGACGCTGCTCTTCGAGTCGCTGGCAGCGGGGGTGTCGTGGTCGCCGTACTACAAGATCGAGCTGACCCGCCCCGAGCCGGGCACCAGCTCCCGGACGTACAAGATCGCCGCCAACGGCGTGCCGCACCAGAGCATCGCGCCGCTGCAGGTGCTGCGGCAGCCGGGCTCGCCGTACGAGCAGGCCTACCGGGAGACCCCGGACAATCCGCACCGCAAGGTGCTGGTGATCGGCGCGGGCAACGGCAACGACGTCGCCGTCGCGCTGGCCAACGGGGCGCAGTACGTGGACGCCGTCGAGATCGACCCGCGGCTGCAGGAGATCGGGGCGAAGCTGCACCCCGCGAAGCCGTACGAGAACCCGCGGGTGCACGTCCACATCAACGACGGGCGGGCCTTCCTGGAGCGGACGAACACCACGTACGACCTGATCGTGCTGGCACTGCCGGACTCGCTGACGCTGGTGTCGGGGGCCAGCAATCTGCGGCTGGAGAGCTACCTCTTCACCAAGCAGGCCTTCGAGTCGGCCCGTGACCACCTCGCGCCCGGCGGCGCGTTCGCCATGTACAACTACTACCGGCAGCAATGGCTGATCGACCGCTTCGCCGGGAGCCTGGACCAGGTCTTCGGGCATGCGCCGTGCATGACGGAGTACGGCAAGCGCGCCGCGGTGCTCGTGGCCGGGCTGACGCCGACGGACCAGAACTGCGGGACGGTCTGGCGGGCGAGCGGGGCGGTGCCCCCGCCCGCCGACGACGACCACCCCTTCCCCTACCTCCTCAACCGCACCGTGCCGAGCCTCTACCTCGGCGCGCTCGGCCTGATCCTGCTGGTCACCGTGATCTCGGTACGGCTGGCCGGGGTGCGGCTGCGCGGGACGCTGCGCTACACCGACATGTTCCTGATGGGCGCGGCCTTCCTGCTGCTGGAGACGAAGAACGTCATCGGCTTCGCCCTGTACTTCGGCACCACCTGGCTGGTGAACGCGCTGGTCTTCATCGGGGTGCTGCTGGCGGTGCTGGCGGCCGTCGAGGTGCGGCGCCGCATGCGCCGGCTCAACCAGACGGCGCTGCAGATCCTGCTCTTCGTGACGCTCGCCGTCGGCTGGCTCGTCCCGGCGCAGGCCGTGCTGTCGCTGCCCTTCGCCGCACGGCTGGCGGCGGCCGTCGCGCTCGCCTTCGCGCCGATCTTCTGCGCCAACCTGATCTTCTCCGACCGCCTCGCGCAGGCACCGGACCCGACCGCCGCCTTCGGCGCCAACCTCCTGGGCGCCCTGACCGGCGGCACCCTGGAGTACCTGGCGCTGCTCACCGGCTACCGCGCGCTGCTGGTCCTGGTGGCCGTGCTGTACGCCGGGGCATGCGTCGCGATGCGGCTGTCCGACCGTGGCGGCACCGGCGGCCCGGACGACTCGGGGCAGAGCCGGCCGGTCCTGAGCCGGCAGGACGCGACGGCGCACGGAAACCGGCTGGTGCGCGAGGGGCCCGCCGCAGCATCATGACGGGATGCTGAGCGTCCTGTTGGCCTTCCTCGGTGCCTGCACCCTCATCGCCGCGGCCCCCGGGCCGAGCACGGTGCTGATCATCCGGCACTCCCTGCGCAGCCGCCGCGCCGGCTTCGCGACCGTCCTCGGCAACGAGACCGGTGTGTTCGTATGGGGCCTTTGCGCCGCCTTCGGCCTCACCGCGCTCATCGCGGCCTCCCGACTCGCCTACGACGTCGTACGGATCGTCGGCGCGGCCGTCCTGATCTGGTTCGGCGTCCAGGCGCTGCGTGCCGCCCGCCGCGGCCCGGACCCCGAGCGGGCCGCGGCGGGTGAGGAGGTGACGGTCAGCCCATGGGCGGCCTACCGGGCCGGCCTCGGCATGAACCTGGCCAATCCCAAGGCGGCGGTCTTCGCGATGTCGTTCCTGCCGCAGTTCGTGCCCTCCGGCGTGCCCCAGCTGCCCACGATGGTGGGCCTCGCGACTTTGTGGGCGGTCTACGAGGTCGGCTATTACGGGGCGTACGTCTGGTTCGTCGACCGCCTGAGGCCGGTGTTCAGCCGCGCCACGGTGCGCCGCCGTCTGGAGGCGGTGTCCGGCGGCGTACTCGTGGCACTGGGCGTCCGGATGGCCCTGGAGGGCTGAGCGCCCCCACCTGCACCATCGCCACGTCACCCTCGGCGCGCGCTGAGCGTCGCGGCGAGCCAGGTGGCGCCCGCGGCCGCGAGCGCCGCCAGGAGCAAAGGCAGCAGCGGGAACGGGACCGCGCCGGTACGGGAGCCGGTGACGAGCCCGGTGACCGCCGCGTTGGCGGGCGATCCGGCGGCGACCAGGACCACAACCGCGGTGAGGGCCGTGACCGGCACCGCCCATCCGGGGCGGAGCAGCACCGGGGGGTTGGTGAGGGCGCCGACGGCGGTGCCGAGCAGGGCGGTCACCAGGGCGGCGAGGAGACCGGCCACCGCCGCCGTGAACACCGGAATGGCCTTCAGACGGTCCGTGGTGTGCGGGTCGGCGATGCCGAGCACCACCGCGGTGCCCGCGGTGCCCAGTACGACCGAGCACAGCAGCGCCGCCAGGACGCCCGCCGTGTGCGCCCGGCCCGGCCCGGTGGCCGCCGCGACGCAGGCGCGGCCGGCCGACGGCTCGGCGGTCACGCTGACCCGCACCAGCCAGGCCGCCGCCGGGAGCAGCGCGGCGGCGGCCCAGCCCAGGCAGTCCAGCAGCGGCCGCGGTCCCCCGGCGAGGCCGATCCCCATGACGGCCACGTAGAGCAGCAGCGGCGGCAGCCAGCGGAAAGACCGCAGGAGCAGGGCGGTCCGGTAGTGCAGGGTCGCGGTCATGAGGGCTCCGTGGGCGGCTGCGCGGGGCGGACCGCGCGGATGTGCCAGGGCGGGGTCGCGGTGAGCAGCCGCCGCAGGACGGCGTCGGCCTCCGCGGCCGGGACGGTCACCCGGAGCGTGCCGGGCCCGGCGGGCTCGTACGCGAGGCCGGGCGGCGGCTCCCCAACGCCCGTGGCCTCGATGACGACGCGCGGCCCGGCGGCGGCGTCCAGCGGCACCGGCACGAGCCGGGCGTCCTCGACGCGGTGCGCCGCCGTGGTGTCGCCGGCCAGCCGGCGTGGGTCGTGGTCGACGAAGACGACGCTGCCGCCGGCGGCGCTCCGGGCCCGGACGGCGTCGTCGAGGACGGTGCGCGCGTCCCGGTCGAGCCCGGTCCACGCCTCGTCGAGGACGAGGAGTTCCGGGTCGGCCACCAGTGCCTGGGCCACCGCGACCTTCTGGCAGGTGCCCTTGGACAGCTGGGCGAGCGGGGTCCGGGCGTACCCGGCGATGCCGAGGCACTCCAGCCACTCCGCGGCCCTGCGGGCGGCGGTGCGGCCCCGAAGGCCGTGCACCCGCCCGAGGTGCACGAGGTACCCGTGTGCGTCGAAGGGCAGCGCCGGCGGGAACCGCTCGGGCACGTACGCGGTGCGCGGGCGCCCGGTGACGCGGCCCGTGGTGGGGCGGTCGATGCCCGCGAGGATCCGCAGGACCGTGGACTTACCGCTGCCGTTCGCCCCCTCGACGCGCAGCACCTGTCCCCCGGGCACGTCGAGGTCGACGTTGCGCAGCACCCAGGGCCCGCGCGTCCCGTACCGGCGGCCGACCGCTTCCAGCCGCACGTCAGCTGGCGGGCTGGTGGGGCCGGGACTCGCTCGGCCGGACGATGACGAAGCCCTCCCCCTGCAACATCAGCTGCACGGCCTCGCCCGAGCCGCCGCGCAGCATCGAGCCGAAGCTCTGCGAGCGGTGCAGGGAGGTCTGCAGCTGGGCGCTCCAGCCGACGACGGCGTCGGTGTCGACGTACACCGGGGCGTGCGGGATGACCGGGATGACGATCGGGTTGCCCTCGCACATGACGCCGAGGCGGCCGTGCCCGCTGAAGACGCTGTTGAACAGGCCGCCGCCGACCATGCCGGCACCCTTCACGACCTTGATCTCGTAGGAGAGGGTCGAGTCGAAGACCAGCACGTTGCGGCCGTTGACGGTGAGGCTGTCGCCGGGGTCGAGGTCGACGACGAAGCAGTTGGCGGCCTCGTGCGCGAACCAGGCCTCGCCCTGGCCTCGCACCGACATCAGCGGGAGGCCCTCACCGGTGAAGGCGCGCTTGAGGAACGTGCCGACGCCCTGGCCCTTCACCTCGAACTGCAGGTTGCCGCGGAAGGCGATCATCGAGCCCTGGCGGGCCAGGCACTCGCCGTTCACCGCGTACTTGATCGACTTTGCGTTCTGGAGGGTCATGCCGGGCTCGGTGGCCGGCTGCGCCGTGTTCTCGGTCGCGAAGAGGTCACTGTGCACCCCGGCATCCTGGCCCGGAGGGATCGGCTCCGACAAGCTCTTCCCGGGTCGGGTGGCAGACTGTCGAGGTGACAACCGATCCTCGTGACGCCGCACCCCAGTTCGTCCTCCCCCTGGTCGTCCGCATCGAGCGGGCCGCCCCGCCGGCGCGTACCGACGCGCTGGAGACGGCCGCCCGCGCCGTGCTCCACCTGCGCTCCGACGAGCGCGCCACCGCCTTGGACGGGGAGTGGACCGAGGCGGTACGGGGCTGGGAGGACGCCCGCATCCGCAAGGTCGTACGGCGGGCGCGCGGCGCCGAGTGGCAGCGGGCCGAGGCGCTGCCCGGCATCAACGTCACCGGCAAGGCCGCCGAGGTCCGCGTCTTCCCGCCGGTGCCGCTGGACGGCTGGCCCAAGGACCTGGCCCGGCTGCAGGTGTCCGGGACGGAGCTGGAGGACCCGGAGCAGCCCGCCGCTCCGGAGACCGGGACACCGGTGCTCTGGCTCAACCCGGGGGTGCGGATGTCGGCCGGCAAGGCCATGGCGCAGGCCGGGCACGGCGCCCAGCTCGGCTGGCTCGCGCTGTCCCCCGCCGAGCGCGCGCTGTGGCGCGACGCCGGTTTCCCCCTGGCGGTGCGCACGGCGGAGGAGGCCGCCTGGGACGCGCTCACCGCCTCCGGGCTGCCCGTGGTGCGGGACGCCGGGTTCACCGAGATCGCCCCGGGGTCGTGCACCGTCGTGGCGGACCACCCGGCGCTGCGCCGCTGAGGCCCCAAGCTCAAATCAAGCTCTGAAACCCGCCCCCGCAGGGTTCACCGGCCCCGCGCCGGGCGAGAACCCCGGCAGGAGGAAGGGGGGCGCATGGAGCACTCGTATCTGGGCACGGGCATCGGCTGGCGGCCGGAGATCGCGGCGGCGGTCGAGGCACTCGCGCGGGCCGGCCGCGTCGACTGGGTCGAGGCGGTCGCCGAGAACGTCTGCCCCGGCCATCTCCCCGACTCCCTGCTGCGGCTGCGCGAGCGCGGTGTCACGGTCGTCCCGCACGGCGTCTCGCTCGGCCTCGGGGGCGCCGAGCGGCCCGGCGCGGACCGGCTGGCCGCGCTCGCGCAGCGCGCGGAGGCTCTGGGCGCGCCCCTGGTCACCGAGCACATCGCCTTCGTCCGCGGCGGCGGGGAGCCGACGGGCTCGCCGCGTCTGGAGGCGGGGCACCTGCTGCCCGTGCCGCGGACCCGGGACGCGCTGGACGTCCTGTGCGAGAACGTGCGCATCGCGCAGGACGCGCTGCCGGTGCCGCTCGCGCTGGAGAACATCGCGGCGCTGGTGGCCTGGCCGGACGAGGAGATGAGTGAGGGGGCCTTCCTCGCCGAGCTCGTCGAGCGGACCGGGGTACGCCTGCTGATCGACGTCGCCAACCTGCACACGAACCATGTCAACCGCGGCGAGGACCCCCTCGCGGCGCTCGACGCGCTGCCGGTGCACGCGATCGCCTACGTCCATGTGGCGGGCGGCGTCGAGAAGGAAGGCGTATGGCACGACAGCCACGCGCACCCCGTCCCCGAGGCCGTGCTGGACGTGCTCGCTGCGCTGTACGAGAGGGCCTGCCCGCCCGGTGTGCTGCTGGAACGGGACGACGCCTTCCCCGAGGGCGACGAGCTGGCCCGCGAACTGGCCGCGATCCGCCGCGTAGTGGACGCGGGCACGGGCGGGAGCGCTGACGTTCCTCCGGACGCGCCCGCCGTGCCCTCCGGGGCGGTCGCGGCGCCCGGGGCGGCGCGACAGTGTCTGGCGCTGCGGCAGACCGCGCTGCTGTCCGCCCTCGTGGCCGGGACGCCGGTGCCGGAGGGCTTCGACCGGACGCGGATCGGCGTGCAGAGCCGCGCGCTGGCCGCCAAGCGCGCCGGGATCGTCGCCAAGGTGGCGCCGGAACTGCCGCGGATCCTGGGGGCCGCGTACCGGCCGGCGTTCCTGCGCTACGCCGCCGCACGGCCGCTCGCGGGCGGTTACCGCCGCGACGCCCTGGACTTCGCGGCGTACGTCCTCGACAGTTTGGGCGGTACAAAGCATGCGGACGGTACGGACGACCCGGCGGTCACTCGGCAGTTGGCCTCGTGGTGGCGGGAACGCTCGGGCCCGGCGCCGCTCCCGGCCCGGCGGTCGCGGCTGCGCGGAAGGGTTTTCCCGGCCCCTCGACAGCCCTCACACGTATTCATACGTATGCGGGGCAGGCTCCGTTCAAAGCTGCCATAATCTTTTTCCAGGAGGCTCCCGACCTGCGACGGGAATGGCGGCGGGGCCTATCGGGCACGAAAAGGCAACAACTTATCAAGGCCCGCGCCCCGATTCCCGGAATTCGCGAATCCGTGACGGTTCCTCGCCTTGGGCGCTTCAAACGCACTAACGTGCGGTCCCATGCGATCCACCCGTTACGCCACCGGACTCAGCCTCGTGGTCGGGGCTCTCGTGGTCACCCTGGCCGCACTGGCCTACCCCGTCATGTCCGGGCTGAACAGCCCCGCCGTGACCGCGGCCGGCGCCCAGACCGTGTCCACGCAGTACGGTCCGCTCACCCAGCTGGACCGCACCTTCGTCACCAAGGTCCGGCTGGCCGGACTGTGGGAGTTCCCCGCCGGGCAGATGGCCCTGCAGAAGGGGACGACGCCTGCGGTCAAGCGAGCGGGGCAGCACCTGATCGACGGGCACACGAGCCTCGACGCCACGTGCCGTACGATCGCGCCCCAATTGGGCATCACACTGCCGAATCAGCCCACAGCGCAGCAAATGGGATTCCTGGCCACCTTCTCCGCGGCGAGCGGCCAGGACTTCGACCAGAAATTCGCCAATACCCTGCGGCTCGCCCACGGCCAGGTGTTCTCGGTCATCGCCCAGGTGCGCGCCACGACCCGTAATTCGCTGGTGCGGGAACTGGCCGACCAGGCGAACGCGACGGTGCTCGACCACATCACCGTTCTGGAGAAGACCGGGCTGGTCAACTTCGACCAGGTCGCCGTGGACACGACCGCCAGCCCCACCAACCCCGCCGCCGCGGTACCGGTCTCGCCGGCCCCGGGAGAACCGACCTTCATCGTCACCCCGTCCCCGACGTACTCACTTCCCCCAGCGGCATCATCCCCCCAGCCGTCGCAGTAGAAATGAGCGATCCCATGCCCACACGACAACACATGAACCACCGGCGCAGGTTGAGCACCAAGCAACTCGTGCTGATAGCCGTGCTGGCACTGCTCGGCTCCGGCGGCACCTTCGCCCTGGTCACCGGATCGGCCTCGGCCCACTGGCGGTCCAACTCGGGCCACTCGGGCGGCTGGCAGAGCCCCAGCCCGGGGAACAGCACCAAGGCCGACAACGGGGGCCAGAACGGTTCCGCGGCGCCCTCGGCGTCCGCCTCGGCCTCCGCGTCCGCGCCCGCAGGCGGCGGCACGCAGACCAACGGCCCCGCCCCCGAGGACTTCGCCGACATCCGCTCCGTCCAGCCCAACGTACAGCGGGCGGTGAACCAGCGCGGCGCCTCGCGCGGCACGTTCACGGCGCGCTGCGGCCGCAACGAGAACAAGCACCACAACCCCGACAACTTCATCGTGGCCCCCGGCGTCGCCAACGGAGCGCACCACGTCCACGACTACGTCGGCAACCTGAGCACCGACGGCTTCTCGACCAACGAGTCCCTGGCCGCGGCCGGCACCACCTGCGCCCGCGGGGACAAGTCGACGTACTTCTGGCCGGTGCTGCGCAGCCGCTCCGCCAACGACGCGCCGGACGCCGACGGCAACACCGGCACGATCCTGCAGGCGACCTCGGTGCAGCTGATCTTCCGCGGCAGCCCGACGTCCAAGGTGGTGGCGATGCCCTCCACGCTGCGGATCATCATGGGAGACGCCAAGTCCTTCACCAACGGCGTCGCCAACGCCAAGGCGTCGTGGAGCTGCACGGGCTTCGAGAACCGCCAGCTCACCGACAAGTACCCGCTGTGCCCGCAGGGCAGCCGGGTGGTCCGCACGCTGAACTTCCCGAACTGCTGGGACGGGACCAACACCGACAGCGCCAACCACCGCACGCACATCGTCTTCCCCGACGGTGCGGGGCAGTGCCAGGCCGGCTTCAAGGCCGTACCGCAGCTGAAGATGCGGCTCACCTACAAGGTCCCGCAGGGCCCGGACTTCGCGCTCGACAGCTTCCCCGAGCAGTTGCACAAGCCGGTCACGGACCACGCGGACTTCGCCAACTTCATGCCGGCGCGCCTGATGAACCAGGTCGTCAGCTGCATCAACGCCAACCGCAACTGCGGCTGACACGTCAGGCCGCGCGGCACCCGATTCGGGGAACCGCGGGCGGAACCCCGCGGGGGTCGGCTACAACTCCCCCATGTGGATGCTCTTCCTCCTCGTGGCCTGGGCCGCGGCGATCGCCTCCTGCGCACGCCTGTGCAGGGCGGCGGTCGCCGCGGCCGATCTGCCGGACGGGGCCGCCGCGGCGGCGGCCGACCACGCGCTCGGGCTCTACGAGATGGCCTTCCTGTCCGGCGGGCCGCGCCGGGTCACCGAGCTGGCGATGGTCACGATGGGGCGCGACCGGCGTCTGCTGCTCGCCAGGACGGGCTGGGCGACCGTCGTCGACCCGGATGGCCGCGATGCCATCGAGCGCTCCCTGATCGCCGCCACCGGCCCCGAGGGCCAGGCTCCCGTCCCCGCGATACGCGCGGCGCACGCCACCTCCGGCGAGGTCCGCGCCCTGGCCCGAGGCCTCGCCGACGCGGGGCTGGCGGTACCCCCGGCGGCCCGGGAGTCGGTCTCCACCGGTCTCCGCGAGGTCCGGGCGGCCTCCGTCCTCATCCTGGTCACGCTGGTCGCCGCGACGACCCTCAGCCCCGCCGGCCGGCCCCTGCTGCCGTGGTTCGCGCTCCCCCTGCTGGTCACCCTCGGCTGCCTGGCCATCGCGCGTTTCGAGATCCACCCCTACACCCGCTGGGCCGCCCCCGCGGGCCGTGAGCTGCTGCGCACCGTCGACGTCCCCCACGGCCCGGCCCCCGACGACCGCCGGCAGCTCCTCACCGCCCTCGCCGTCCGGGGCCCCTCCGCCCTCCCGGACCCCGCCCTCCGCGCGGCCCTGAGCTGACGCGTCGCGTGGGCTCGGGACTCAGGCCAGGCCGGCCACCAGATCCGCCACCGGCTTACGACGCCCGGTGTAGAACGGCACCTCCTCGCGGACGTGCATACGCGCCTCGGAAGCCCGCAGATGACGCATCAGGTCCACGATGCGGTACAGCTCGTCGGACTCGAACGCCAGGATCCACTCGTAGTCGCCCAGTGAGAACGACGCCACCGTGTTCGCCCGCACGTCCGGGTAGTCCCGCGCCATCTTCCCGTGGTCGGCAAGCATGCGGCGGCGGTCCTCGTCGGGAAGGAGGTACCAGTCGTAGGAGCGCACGAAGGGGTAGACGGAGACGTAGTCGCGGGCCGTCTCGTCGGCGAGGAAGGCGGGGATGTGGCTCTTGTTGAACTCCGCCGGGCGGTGCAGGGCCATGTTCGACCACACGGGCTCCAGCCGGCGGCCCAGCTCCGTGCGGCGGAAGCGGTTGTACGCGTCCTGGAGGGCGTCGGCGGTCTCGGAGTGCCACCAGATCATGACGTCCGCGTCGGCGCGCAGCCCGGACAGGTCGTACGTGCCGCGGACGATGACGTCCTTCTCGGCGAGCTGCTCGAAGAGCTCCTCCACCTCCTCCGCGTAGCGGGTGCGGTCGTCGGGGAGGACGTCGCGCAGCCGGAACACCGACCAGAGGGTGTAGCGGATGACCTCGTTGAGGTCCTTGGCCTTCTTGCCGGCGTTGGGGGCCTTGGCGGGGGCGGCGGAAGCAGGTGAGTCGGTCATGAGGCTATTGTCCTCCGTCCGTTTCCGCGGCCTGCCGCAGGGTGCCGAGGACCCGCGTCGCCGCGCCGCGCGCGCTCGCGACGCAGGCCGGGATGCCCACGCCCTCGTAGAGGGCGCCGCACACCTCGAGGCCGGGGAGCTTCGCGACGTGCTCGCGCAGCCGCGTCACCCGCGCCAGGTGGCCGACCGGGTACTGCGGCAGGCCGCCGTCCCAGCGGGTGACCCGGGCCGCGACGGGGGCCGCGGTGAGCCCGACGGCCTCGCCGAGGTCCTCGCGGGACAGGCGGACGAGGTCGGTGTCGTCCCAGGCAAGGTCGGCTTCCTGCCCGTGCCGGCCGATCGAGGTGCGCAGGACGTACACGTCGGAGTCGGCGGCGCCGCTCCAGTGCCACTTCTGGCTGGAGAACGTGGACGCCTTGATGGTGCGCCCGTCCACCGGGGGGACGAGGAAGCCGCTGCCGGGCAGCGTGTGGGCGATCTCACGGCGCCGGAAGGCCATGGTGACCAGGGCGACGCTCGCGTACTCCACCGCCGACAGCTCCGCGGCGGCGCCCGGCGACTCCGCGGCCAGCAGCCTGGCGGCGGCGGGCGCCGGCACGGCGAGCACGAGGGCGTCGGCGGCCAGCGTCTCGCGGGTGCCGTCGTGGTCGAAGGCGATCTCCCAGCCGCCGGGGGTGCGGCGCAGCGTACGGACCGGGGCGTCGGTCTCGATGCGGGCACCGGCGGCGCGGCAGGCCTCGGCGACGGCGACCGGGAGCCGCCCGACGCCTCCGCGGATGCCGGCGAAGACCGGGCCGTCCTGCCGCGCGGTGGTGGCCTTGCGCTGGCTCTCGCGGACGGCCTCGATGAGGGAGCGGCCGCCGCGCGCACCCTCGTAGAGCTGCGGGATGGCGGCGCGCAGCGAGATCTCGTAGGCGTTGCCCGCGTACACCCCGCCGAGCAGCGGGTCGACGAGCCGGTCGACGACCTCGTGGCCCAGCCGGGCGGCGACGAACGTGCCCACCGCCACGTCCTCGCCCACCTTGGTGCGGGGCAGGATGTGGTCGAGCGGCAGCCGCGCGAGCCCCGCCGCCGACAGCACGCCGGAGGCGGCGAGCGAGCCGAGGTCGCCGGGGACGCCCATGACGCCGCCCTTGGGCATGGGGCGCAGCCGGCCACGCGTCCACAGGCCCGCGCTGGTCGTGGCGGGCGCCTCCAGGTCGTCGCCGAGGCCGACCGCGCGGGCCAGGTCGACCGCCTCGGGGCGGCGCGCCAGGATCGACTCGGCGCCCAGGTCGACCGGGACGCCCGCGATCTCGTCCGCGTACAGCTTCCCGCCCAGGCGCCCGGAGGACTCCAGCACCGTCACCCGTGCCGCCCCGCCCTCCAGCAGGAAATGTGCCGCGGCGAGTCCGGAGACCCCGCCGCCCACGACCACCACATGCCCGGCCCGGGGCTGCGTATTGCTCATGACTCCACTGTCTCAGACGCCGGAACGAGCCCTAACCGTGACCTCTTCGGGATCGCGGACCCGAAACCCGGCCCGTGCCCCTCACGTCGAATCGGCAACAGACGCAACGGACCCGGGGGGATACCCTGTGAGCACGTCAACCACCGCCGCCCGCGGACCTCTTGCGGCCGCCTTGGGCGCCCTGACACTGGCCGCCGCCCTCGCCCTCACCGGCTGCGGCGCCGACAGCAGCAGCGACAGCAGTTCCAGCGAGGCGGGCAGCAGCAAGGCAGGCGCCGCCGCGGCCCCCGACGTGGCCGGGCAGCCCGGCGCGCGGACGGCGGACGGCGACGCGAAGAACGCCACCGGCAAGAGCTCCGGCAGCGGTCCCGGCACCGGCACCGGGGCGGGCAGGACCCCGACCCTGGCGCAGTCGTACATCGTGCGCACGGCGACGCTGACGGTCGAGGCCAAGAACGTCTCCGGCGCCGTGGCCAGGGCCCGCACGCTCGTGGAGGGGACCGGCGGCTACGTCGGCAACGAGAGCACCAGCCTGGACGACGACGGCCGCGAGTACTCCACCATCACGCTCCGTGTGCCGCCGGACGGCTACGACCGCGTGCTGAAGGACCTGTCGGAGCTGGGCACGCTGCGCAACCGCAAGGTGGCCGCCCAGGACGTCACCGGCCAGGTCGTGGACGTCGAGAGCCGGCTCAAGACGCAGCGGGCGAGCGTGGCGCGGGTGCGGGAGCTGATGGACCGGGCGACCAAGCTCAGCGACATCGTCGCCCTGGAGAGCGAACTCAGCTCCCGCCAGGCCGACCTGGAGTCGCTCGAGGCCCAGCAGGCCTCGCTGAAGGAGCGGACCGGCATGGCGACGATCACTCTGGAGGTGCAGGAGCCGGCCGTCGAACAGGCACCGGAGAAGGACGACGACGGCTTCTGGGCCTCTGTGGGTGACGCCTTCGGCAGCGGCTGGCACGCCTTCTACGTGACCCTGCGGGCCGTCCTCGTCGCCCTCGCCGCGGTGGCCCCGTTCGCGGTGCTGGCCCTCCTGGGCTACCTGGGCTTCCGGCTGCTGCGTCGTGTGCTGCCCGCCCGGCGCCCGATGGCCGGCCCCGCGGAGCCGCTGCCCGTGCCCGTGCCCGCGCCGGCCCGGGCGGGCGACGGCGAGGCACAGCCGCGGGAGTAGCGGCGGACACCGGTGACCCCGCGCCGGGCGGCGCGGGGTCACCGGTGTCACCGGGCCGTCTCGGTGTGGACGAAGTCCACGAGGCGGGTCAGGGCGTCGGGGTCCGTGCTCGGCAGGACGCCGTGGCCCAGGTTGAAGATGTGGCCGGGGGCGGCTCCGGCCGAGTACAGGACCTCGCGGGTCTTCTTCTCGACCGCCGCGCGCGGGGCGAAGAGCACCGCGGGGTCCAGGTTGCCCTGCAGCGCCTTGCCGGGGCCGACCCGGCGGGCGGCCTCGTCCAGCGGGACCCGCCAGTCGACGCCGACCACGTCCGCGCCGGCCTCGCTCATGAGCCCGAGCAGCTCGCCGGTGCCGACGCCGAAGTGGATGCGGGGCACGCCGTAGTCCGCGACGGCCCGGAAGACCTTGACGGAGGCAGGCATCACGTAGCGCCGGTAGTCCTCGGGGGCGAGGGCGCCGACCCACGAGTCGAAGAGCTGCACCGCGCTGGCGCCGGCCTCGATCTGCACCTTCAGGAAGGTGGAGGTGATGTCCGCGAGGCGGTCCAGGAGCTCCGCCCACAGCTCGGGCTCGCCGTACATCATGGCCTTGGTGCGCTCGTGGTGGCGCGACGGGCCGCCCTCGACGAGGTAGCTCGCCAGTGTGAAGGGCGCGCCCGCGAAGCCGATCAGCGGCGTCGCGCCGAGCTCACCCGTGAGCATGCCGACCGCCTCGGTGACGTACTTGACGTCGTCCGGGTCGAGCGGCCGCAGGCGCCGCAGGTCCTCGCGGGTGCGGATGGGCTGCTCGACGACGGGGCCGACGCCCGGCTTGATGTCGAGGTCGAGCCCGATGGCCTTGAGCGGCACCACGATGTCGCTGAAGTAGATCGCCGCGTCGACCTTGTGCCGACGCACGGGCTGCAGCGTGATCTCGGTGACGAGGTCGGGCCGCATGCACGACTCGAGCATGGGGATGCCCTCCCGGACCTTGAGGTACTCGGGAAGGGAGCGCCCGGCCTGACGCATGAACCACACGGGGGTGTGCGGCACGGGCCGGCGCCGGCACGCCAGGATGAAGGGGGAAGCAGCGGTCTGCTGGTGCGCACTCACCCCCGAATCTTCGCATGCGCCAAGTGGGCGACCCGCCCGACCGGGCGTCCTCCCTCACTGTGGGCCCCCTTCGGCCTACGCTTCCGGGCATGGCAGCGGCTCATGGGCACCTCTCTGACGGGAACGACGCCCCCCTCCCGTTCCAGCACGCGGTCGACGCACTGCTGCGCGCCCGGGTACGGCACGAGGTGGAGCTCGATCCGGTGCCCCCGCCCAAGCGCCTGGCGCCGCACGCGTACGCCCTGGAGGCGGCGGTCGTCGTCGAGGAGGAGGAGCTCGGCGACGGGCGCCTGGTGCTGCTCTACGACGCCGACGGACAGGAGGGCTGGCACGGCGCGTTCCGGCTGGTCACCCTGGTCCGGGCGGAGCTGGAGCCGGAGATCGCGGCGGACCCGCTGCTGCCCGAGGTGAGCTGGTCGTGGCTGACCGGCGCCCTGGAGGGCCGCGGCGCGGCCTTCACCGCGGCGGGCGGCACGGTCTCGCGCAGCTCCTCGCACCACTTCGGGGCGCTGGCCGGGCGGGAGGACTCCACCCGCATCGAGATCCGCGCCTCGTGGACGCCGCTCGCCGTGAGCGGCGGCGTACCGGACATGGCCACCCACCTGGCGGCCTGGTGCGACCTGATGTGCGCCTGCGCGGGCCTGCCGCCCGCGCCCGGCGAGCCCTCGTGCCCCCCGCCCGGCGGCGGCCCCTCGGTGGTGCCGCTGCCCAAGCGGCGCGGTCCGCAGCAGGCACGCTGAGGGCGGCCACGTCCGCGTTGACCATTCGCTTTACCGCCGTCAACCAGGTCTGACACCCGGTGACCGCGATCTTCACACCTTCGATCGACACTGGTCGACAGCGCGTCCGAATTGCCGGAATTGTTACTAAACAAGTCGTGATCATTCTCTAAAGCCGGGCGAAGTTGCTGCCGAAGGAACCTGTGACCCTTCCAGCCAATGTCCCAGGAGGCCCGGTGTCGGTTCTTCTCGAGCACCCCACAAGCCTGGTCGCCTACCGCCCCAACAAGCCGACGGCGATGGTGGTGGTCGCCGATCCCCGCGTACGTTCCACCGTCACACGCCACTTGTGGGCGCTCGGGGTGCGCGATGTGATCGAGGCGTCCTCCATCGCCGAGGCCAGGCCCCGGGTGGGCACCCCCCGAGACATCTGTGTCGCCGACGTCCACCTCCCCGACGGTTCCGGGCTGACCCTGCTCGCCGAGACCCGGGCGGCGGGCTGGCCCAACGGACTGGCCCTGTCGGCCGCCGATGACATCGGTGCCGTGCGCAACGCCCTCGCGGGCGGTGTGAAGGGCTACGTCGTCACCGGCACCCGCACCAACCTCGGCATCCCCGGCCGCCCCGGCGCCGTGCCCCTCGGCCCGGCAGGCCAGCGGCTGCAGCGCCGCCCACCGGGCGCGCCGGGCCACGGCGGCGGCTACCGCGAACTGTCGGGCCGCGAGGTGGAGGTCCTCAGGCTGGTCGCGGAGGGCCAGTCGAACAAGGCGATCGGCGTCTCCATGGGGCTGTCGGCGCTGACCGTGAAGAGCCACCTGGCCCGGATCGCCCGCAAGCTCGGCACCGGTGACCGCGCGGGCATGGTCGCGGTAGCGCTGCGTAC
>NZ_JBYIQW010000053.1:0-53952 GCF_057707815.1 Actinacidiphila sp. bgisy160 | reverse complement strand
TATGGCCACCTCGCATCCCACGACGGGTCAGGAGTGATAGGGCAGGATTCCATACTGCAGATTGCATACCGTATGGAGTAACCATGGTCGCGGCCCGCGGCGTGGATGTCCAGAGAGGGCGGGCAAAGAATTCTCCGTGCGGTCGGCGCTACGGTCGCGGTCGCAGGCTCCCTGCCCGCCGCCAGGAACGGTCCACACCCCGCCGCGACCCCGTCCCTGCCGCTCCCCGACCGGCCCGCGAGCCCGCTGTCCGCAGGGCGCGCGTACGGGCGCCCTGCCAGCGTCCGCGGGTGCCCGCACCGGCTGAAGATTCTCGGCCGCCTTGCCTGCGTCGTCGCGGCGAGCGGACGTGCCACCCGCGCCGTCGCGGGGAAGAGGCCCTATCCGGCACGACCTCACCGGGGCTGGTGGCGTCCCGGCCCGCGCGGCGCCAAGGCCGGCGGGGGCGCACGTGACGAGCGGCTACAGCAGGACGAGAAGCTTGGTCCCCGGAACGAGCTTCCTGTTGACCGAGGTCGACTGGACGAACACCGTGTAAGCCGCGTTGCTCCCCGGTGTCACCGTCACCTCCGTCTCCGGCAGGCCGAGCACCTGCCGCGCGGCGGGGCCCGTGAAGACCTTTCCGGTCATCCGGCCCGTGGCAGCGTCCTTCTCGGCCACGGCGATCTTCTTGTTGGCCTGGATCTTCTCGCGCTTCGACAGTTCGTAGAAGGCGCACCCGGTCGTGTAGTGGTGCCCCGCGCGGGTGACGAAATCACGGATGGACGTCCGCTGGTCCACGGGGATCAGCACGTAGCCGCCGGCGCCGAGGGCCTGAAGGCTGGACCTCACATCCGCCGGGCTCAGGTCCTGTCCCATCGCGAAGAGGTTCCTCGTTCCGCGCACCCCCTGCTCGCGGTCCCGCAGAAACCTGGTGGCGGCCGTCTTGACGGTGCCGATCGCCTCTTCCACGCCCTGCGCCGAGTCCGCGTCCCAGACGGAGATGTTGCCCGTCGGGAAGCCGTACTGCTGAGCGGTGCGCTTGGCCAGGGAGTTGGGCACCAGAATGGCCGAGGTCCAGTGATCCGGCAGGCTGTTCATCTTGTCCGTGATCCTGCCCCGCCACTCGTCCAGTACCGCGCGCCCACCGGAGAGGCGGTCATGGCGCGCGCCCGTGCTGTCGGCCCCGGATGCGTTCTCCTCGCCGTCGGTGACGACGACTTCGAGGAAACTGTGCTCGCCGTACTCCTCCCATATGTGGCCGAGGTCGTCGAGCGCCTTGAGCGATGCCTGGATCAGCGCGGTCGCGCCGTTCTCGACCGTGTACAGGCCACGCATGGAGGGCAGGTGCTTGACGTCCATGTCCCACACCAGGTTCTCGACCAGATGGTCGAAGGCGTAGAGGCTGATGCGGGTCTCATGACCGAGCCTGTCGGACTCCTCCTGCAGACCCTTCACGAACTCGTCGACCACCCGCACGAGTTGCTCCGAGTGACCCCTCATGGAACCGGACTTGTCGATGACAAGGGCGACATGGTTCACGAAGTGCTTCTTGAGCCGGTCCTTCACCGCAGCGCTCATCGCGCCACCCCCTCTGTTCGATTCCCGCGGGACTGCGACGGCGCCCCGGGATCGCGAAACCCGGTACGGGCCCCGGACCGTCCGATGATGGGTTCACTCTAGGGAGCACCACTGACAGTCCCCCGGGGCGATCCGGTGGGCGGGGTCGACCCCGCGCCTTGAAGAACGGTCCGACGTCGCAATCGGAGGACCACCCCCGAGGCACGGACCTGGCCGCTTCCCGCTTCGGGGCCCGTCGACCCCCTTCACCCGGCCCCCGCGTCCTGGCGCCGCACCGCAAGACCCGGGGAGATAGACGTGCAGAGCGGATAAAGATGCCTAAAAACCGGCCACAGGCCGCTGTACGGTGGAAACCGGCCCCGCAACGCAGACTCCGCGACCGGTTCAGGAGGAAGCTCTCATGGCAGATCGACTCGACGTGGGGTCGCTGGCTCCGGGCGACCGGGCGGACGCGATCCGTGAATTCTCGTGGGCGATCAACGGCCACATAGAGGTGGGCCTTCCGCCGAACCCGCAGAACCTGCGGGCCGTTGCGACGACCAACGCGGTGGGTTCGGTGAAAGTCTCGAAAATCGGCTGGAACGTGGCCCGCCTCCGCCGCGCCGTCCCCCCGGTGAATGAGGACGTCGTGCCGCACGTTCACGTCCATTTCCAGGAAGCGGGGGTCTCCCGGATCCACCAGGGGGGTAGGCAGGGTCTGACACGGTCAGGAGATCTTGTGGTGCTCGAGAACGCGAAGCCCTACGACGTCTTCTTCCACGGTGCCATGCGTTCGGTGCTCGTGCGCGTCCCCACGCGCGTCCTGGGGCTGCGGTCGCCCCTGCTCGAGCAGGTCACAGCTGTACCGCTGAGTACGCAACACCAGGTCGCGGGTGCCACAGCGGCGTTCTTCACCCGACTGGCCCGCGAGCAGGCCGCCGCGGGCGAGACGGAGACCGCCCTGCTCTCGCAACCCTGCGTCGACCTGGTCAGGGCTCTGGTCACCATGGCCCTCGGCCGTGACGACCTCGCCAGAGCGCCGCTGAACAACACCCTTCTTCAGCGCGTCCAGGAGTACGTCCGCCTCCATCTGGCAGAACCCGACCTGACTGCCGCGCGTATCGCCGCCGAGCACCACGTTTCCGTACGTCAGCTCTACCTGACCCTGTCCCGAGCGGGAATCACCCTCGGTGACTGGATGAGGACGCAGCGCCTCGAAGAGTGCAAGAGAGAACTGGCGTCGTCCGCGCATCGGTTCATGACGATCGAGGCGATCGCCCACCGATGGGGATTCACCAGCGCGCCCCACTTCAGTCGCGTGTTCAAGGCGGCGTATGGCGTGAGCCCCCGCGAGTGGAGGCTGGAACAAGCGGCGGGGAGTGCGGACTTCCCGCAGCCGACCGAGCCCCGCCGCCCGGACACCGCCTCCGGCTGACCTCTCGGCCGCCCGCCGGGCGGCGGAGAGGAAGTCCCGATGCGAGACACCTCGCAGTGAGGGCGGGGCACTCTCACACGCGAGAGGCAGGGGCGGTCACCGCGCGACGCCCCCTTCCGTCACCCCTCGCTGAAAGCCGGACAGAGCGCGACGTCGCCGACTCCCCACCATCGGCACGCCGGTCGCCGCCTTGCCTCACCCTGCACGGTTCGGCCCAGGACCTGCCTTTCCGTGCAGGAATTCGGGCCCGCCTCCTGGTACCGAGGAGCCGGCCAGCGGGGCACCGCCCCCCAGCGGGCCGGACCATGCGGGGATCGCGATCGGCGGGATCGGGCGCCGAGCGGGTCGGCGGCGGCCCCGAAGTCCGCGCTTCCCCCGGCCCGCAGCAGCACTCGGCAGGCGCCCGATCCGTGCGGTGCGCCGTTCCACATCGCGCCCCCGAGAAGGGGTAAATCCGACATTCGACCTCGATTGTCTTCTCCATTGCTTCGCTCTACTGTCGCCGACGACGACGTCGGCCCCGGGCACGCGCTCCTCGACGAGGGCACCTGCCCGGGAGAACCACCTCGCGTGCGCCCTCGCGGGCGGGGGGCAGGTTCAACGCGCACCCGATCCCCCTCCCGACGGGTTCCGCGCCCCGAAGCACACCGGCTTCCGCCACACGTCACGCTCCGGCGCCAGGTACCGCTTCACCACCTGACGTGCGCCGCACCAACGAAAGGCACGACATGACCAAGATCGCAATCCTCCACGGCAGCACCCGCCCCGGGCGCAACGGCGCTGCCGTGGCAGATTGGGTTCTCGACATCGCCGAGCAGTGTTCCGACGCGGAGTTCGAGCTCGTGGACCTGGCGGACTACCCGCTGCCGCTCCTCGACGAGGCGCTTCCACCGTCACTGGGGCAGTACCAGAACGACCACACCAAGGCGTGGGCGTCGAAGATCGCCGAGTTCGACGGCTTCGTGTTCGTCACTCCGGAGTACAACCACTCCACCACGGGCGCCCTGAAGAACGCGCTCGACTACCTGTACTGGCCTGCGTGCCGTGGATCACCTCCGCCTCATCGCGAGTGAGCTGCAGATCGCCACGCCCGAGGCGTCGGACCTGGGCAGCGGTACGGCGATGTCCAGTCGGCGTCCACCATGAGGACGGACCTCTGGGGTGAGCGCAGTGGTGCGGTGACGGCGCGGCTGCGGGCATACGCGCGCGTGCACGACTCCTCGGGGTGGGTGTTGCCGGCGCAACCCATTTAAATCATGTATATAATCTATATGCTCGATGTCTGCCTCTGTGGTCTCCGGCCGCCGCCGACACGGATGCAGCACCGGTTCGCACGCGCGGGGGTGGTTCAGCGGGCGGGTGCCCGCCCTCCCCGCAGCACGATTCACAAGGAATCCCATGATTTTTGACGATCCGTTCGCCCAGGTGTCGCCGGCGGACGCGGCCGAACTCGCCTCGCTGGTGAGCGGTCCGGTCCTGCTGCCCGGGGGCGAGGGTTACGACGCCGAGTGCCAGATCTACAACCTGAACGTGCCCCTCCAGCCGGCGCTCGCGGTCGGTGCCACCGACGCGGCCGACGTGCAGGCGGCGGTCCGCTTCGCGGCCCGCCAGGGCCGGCCCGTGACGGTGAAGACCACGGGGCACCAGCAGGTCGACCCGGCCCGCGGCGGTGTTCTGATCAGCACCCGGCGCATGAAGGGCATCGCCGTCGACGCCGGCCGTCGACGTGCACGAGTCGAGGCCGGTGTGATCTGGCAGGAGGTGATCGACCAGGCCGCCGCCTTCGGCCTCGCCCCGATGAGCGGCTCGGCACCCCTGGTCGGCGTGGCCGGTTACACCCTCGGCGGTGGGCTCAGTCCGGTCCTCGGCCGGAGCCGGGGTTACGCGGCGGACCACGTCCGCTCGCTGGAGGTGGTGACCGCGGACGGCGAGTTGCGGCATGTCACGGCGGACAGCGACCCCGAACTCTTCTGGGCCCTGCTCGGGGGCAAGGGCAATTTCGGCGCCGTCACCGCGCTGGAGTTCGACCTTTTCCCGTTGACCCACTTCTACGGCGGTGGCATCCACTTCCCCGGGGAACGCCTCGCCGATGTGCTCCACGCCTGGCGCACCTGGCAGTCGACGATGCCGGAGGAGATGACCTCCTCGGTGGCCGTGCAACGGCTGCCTCCGCTGCCCGAGTTGCCGGAGCCCCTGCGGGGGGCGTTCGTGGTGCACGTGCGTTTCGCCTTCCTCGGTCCGGTGGCCGAGGGCGAGCGGTTGATCGCACCTCTGCGCGCGGCCGCCCCGGCGCTCATCGACGCCGTGGGTGAGATGCCCTACACCGCCATGGGCGCCATCCACATGGACCCCCCGACGCCGATGCCCTACTGCGACCGCACGACGATGCTGCGCGAGTTCCCCGCCGAGGCGGCCGACAAGCTGGTGGAACTGCTCGGCCCCGACTCCGGCTGCCCGCTGGTGAGCGTCGAGCTGCGCATGCTCGGCGGCGCTCTCGACCGTGAGCCCGCGGTGCCCAACGCCGTCTCCACCCGAGGGCTACCCTTCGTCCTCTTCGGTTTCGGTGTGGGCGCCCCGGACCAGGCCGCGTACCTGGGCGGAAAGCTCGACGAGGCAATGGGCGCCATGGAGCCCTGGGCGGACAGGCGCCGGATGGTCAACTTCCTGTCCGCTGAGGAGGCCACCGACCCCGAGCGGTTGAGCGAGGTCTACGGCGCCGAGCGCTACCGGCGGCTGACCGCGGCGAAGAAGGCGTACGACCCGACCAACATGTTCCGCGTCAACCACAACATCCTGCCGGACTGACGAGGCACGGCCGCCGGGACGGGGGCGGAGCCCGGGTCCGGACTCATCCGTCCGGCCCCGGCAATTCCGCAGGCATCGCCGGGGCCGACAGGCACAGCGGCAGAGACGGGAACGTCTGAGCCGGTCCCGCACATCGGCTGGGACCCGCAGTCGACCGACGCGACGGCGCCAGGGTGACCTGCGCAGCACCGTCCAAGGACCCCGCCGAAGTCGGTGCGGCCGGTGCGGAACGTACCTGCCGGATCGCGGGAGAGCATCGCGGCTTCGGCCGTCTGCAGACGAGCTACGTATCGCAGCGGGGACGCTGAGCACTTCGAACCTTACGGCCACGTATGGCCGCAACTGCCCCCGGAAACCACTGCTGTGCAGGCCCGCACCGGCGTCAGTACCTCCGTCTACCGTATCCCCAGACACAGCCAGCTGGAGTAGGAGTCCCATGCCAAAGCGCGTCTTCGTCAGTTTCGACTACGACTACGACAAGCCCCTGAAGGACTTCCTGATCGGGCAGGCAAAAAACCCCGACGCGCCCTTCGGGATCCACGACTGGTCGCTCAAGGAAACGTCCCCCGACTGGAAGGACAAGGCCCGCGCCAGAACCCGGGCTTCGGATATCGCCATCGTCATCTGCGGCGAGCACACCAAGACGGCCGTCGGCGTTGCCATCGATCTCAGGACTGCCCAGGCAGAGGGGATCGACTACTTCCTGCTGAACGGGTACAGCGGCAAGAACGGCAAGAAGCCGAAAACGGCCAAGGCCACGGACAAGATCTACAAGTGCACACGGGAGAACCTCGAGCTGCTCGTCGGGGGGAACCGGTGACAACGCCTCCTGGGCCGAACCAGCGACTGGAGATACTCGAGTTCTACAAGCTCGCCGTGGAGATGGCCGACCGAATCTCTGCGCGCCGAGGAACGGCCAATGCTTTCTTCCTGTCTGTGCAGAGCGCTTTCGTCGCTCTGGTCGGCTTCGGATTCCCAAAGCTCTCCGACTCTCCCTGGTGGGTGCCGTTCGCCGTAACCCTCGCCGGCATTACCCTCTCAGCCACCTGGTGGACGCAGCTTCGCAGCCACCGGGACCTCACCATGGCAAAGTTCAAGGTCATCAACCAGTTGGAGGAGCACCTCCCGGTCAAGATCTTCGCTGACGAGTGGGAGGCCCTCAAGAGCGATCCGATCCCCAACTGGCGTAAACGATACGCGGAACTGGGCACCTCGGAACGCATCGTCCCCCTGGTGTTCGCCGTGGCACACTTGGTCCTCTTTGTGGGCACACTGGCCGCGTGACCTACCTCGACCCCATCGCCGACCTGATCCGGTCCTGCTTGCCCTCTGACGCCAGGCCCCCTGCCAACTCCGATGATCTGTTCCGCATCTACGCCGTGCTTCTGCAGGCCAAGGGGGAGCGTGAGAAGCGGTGGTGCGGGTCGGTGAGCATATGGTGGACGAACTCGGCGGTCGAGCCGTCGAATCGCTGCCATGAGTCAGGGATGTCCTCCGGCCGCCTGGCGGGCGCGGTGACCACGATGTCCCGCCGGACCTTACCGGCGGTGGACGCTGACAGCGTAGCCGCCGCCGTCGTAAGGGTCGGCGTCCCAGGTGGCGAAGCGGTCGACGAAGGTGAGGCCGGCTGCGACGCAGCAGTGGTCGTACTCGGGCAGGGTGATGCTGGGCGGTACGGGCAGGTGGGCTTCGTCCAGGCCGAAGCCGGCGATCATCACTCCGCCTGGGCGCAGGGCCGCGGCCAGGCGCTTGATCACCGTGGCCTCGGTGCCGGCAGCAAGCAGCGGGAAGACGTTGCCTGCGGCGACCACGAGGTCGAAGTCCGCTTCGATGCCGAGCGTGTCCGCGTCGAACCCGGCCAGATCGATCTGGAACCAGGGCAGTCCCGGCGCCTGCTTCCGCGCCACTGCCAACATCGATGCGTCAAGATCCACCCCGACACAGTCGTACCCGAGTTCCGCAAGCCTGATCATGACCCGTCCGGTGCCGCATCCGGCGTCCAGCACCCGCGCTCCGGCCGGCACGAGCGCCGCACAGAACCGCGCCTCACCGTGTACGTCCTTCCCCTTGCGGGCCACGGCCGCGAACCGTGCAGCGTAGTCCTGTCCGGACGTCCCCCCGGTCAACTCCTCCCAACGGCTCATGCCGTCAACTATAGGTCGACACCGTGTGTCACTCGGAGATGCGCCATCGGCGGGTTGGTGCGGTGCGTTCCGATGGCCGGCGGAGCCGTGGAGCTGCCGGTGGAGAGGAGCCGCGCACGGCCGCGAGGTCCGCGTCGGTGACTCGTCCGCGGCTCGCGACCACCCGTTGAGCGAAGCGAGCGGCCGCGGCGCGCATGGGGTCCACCGAGCTGCCGGCGCGAGCCAGGTCGATGTCGTCGCTCGACGTTCCGCCGAGTTCGGACGATACGTACGTGTGCATCGCCAGGCAGTAAGCGCAACCGTTGGCCTCCGAGACCGCGAGGGCGACGGTGTGCCGCGTCTTGGCGTCGAGAACTCGACTCATGGTGCTCTGCAGCGTCACGACGGCTTCAAGAACGGCCGGGTTCGACGCGATCGTCTTGCACATGTTCGGGACGAAGCCGAGCTGTGCGCCGATTTTGTCGAGGATGCCCTGTACTCCCGCGGGGAATCGGCGGAAAAGTGAACGTTCAGTCGTGACATCAGCGATTCGACCTCCGGTAGCTCTGCGAGTCGCCGCCGAGCCCAAGTCGGGTCGTGCACCTTTTGGGCTTTATTTCCCATTTCCGAGAGCTGACACCCCCATGACTGGGCTGTCAAGCCCAGCCTGCGGTATGGTGTGACGCATGGAAGCAACGACACGGGCGCGGGTGCCTCGCAAGCTCACGGAGAAGGGCCAGGCGACACGCACCCGGATCCTGGAGCATGCCGCGGAACTCATCTACACGAAGGGTGTCCACGCGACGAACAACGAGCAGCTCCGTGGCGCAGCCGGCGTCAGCGGGTCACAGCTCAACCACTACTTCCCGACCAAGGAGAGTCTCGTCCTGGCAGTCATCGCCTGGCAGGCCGATCGCGTCCTTGCATTCCATCGCAGTGAGCGATTCGCCTCCTTCAACGATCTCGACGCGTTTCGGGAGTGGGCGGATTTCTACGTCGGCTACGAGCGCGCCTACCAGGAAGGCTGCAGCCTCGGCTCCCTCGCGAGCGAGATCATCAAGACGGATCTCGACGTTCACGACGAGCTCGCGAGTGCGTTCGACCAGTGGCGGGGCATCTTCCGCGACGGGCTCCAGCACATGCAGCGACTCGGCCGCATCAGCGCTGACGCGGATCCGGCGCAGCTGGCCAATCTGCTGCTCTCCGCATTCCAGGGCGGCAGTCTCCTCGCTCAGGTCGCTCGGGACATCACCCCGCTGAAGGACGCGTTGCAGGCAGCCATTGATTACGTGCAGACCTTCGTGAGGTCTCCCGAAGTCGACGTACCGCAGGTTCGCTGAGGGCCTGCCGATCATCGACCTCGATCTTGCATGAGGGGCCGTCAGCAGGCCGGCGGCCCCTCGTACAAGATCGAGGTCAAGGCAAGTCCGTGGATGTGCGGCTTGCCGGGGCCCGTTCAACAAGATCGCGGCCCCATCCGCGGCATCGGCCGCGGCGAGCCCGCCCTGCTGAACACCAACGACGTCGCGCCCTGTCCTCCGGCACCCCGCTCATCGTTGACGTGGACACCATACTGGCCGTCGTCGCCGGGAACCTCTACCGGATGCTCGCCTGCAAACCACCCCGCTACGAGACCGCCACACCCGACAAGATCTGGCGACACCTCCTCGACGCCTCCGGAACCCTGTACGTCGGCGAGCACACCGTGACCCGTGCTCTCGACCTGCGCAGCCGCCCTGATCGACGCAGGCTTCCCCGACCCGGTGATCCCCGTCCCCTGGCGGAACGACCTGAGTAACCCGCTCGCGAGCGTGGCGTTCCGAACATGCGAGGTGGCGCTTCGCGGTGCAACCGCTCGGACAGGCGGAGCCCAAGGGCCCGCCTGGTCGTTCGGCGTGAAGTGGTCCGGTCTTTTGCTCAGAGAATGGTCCGCCCGGGTGGGCAGACCCGCACATACGGTCGAGGCCATGCATCTGATGGGAACCATGATGATGAGCACTGACCAGAGCGCGCTCTTGGAGCTGCTGGGGCTCCGCGAGATATCCGACGCAGCGATAGCGATGATCGACGAGCAAGGGACGGTGGTCGCGTGGACGCAAGCCGCTCAGCACCTTGTCGGGTACCGCGCTGAGGACGTGGTGGGCCGGTCCGCCACACTCGTGCTGCCCTTCTGCGAGGAGGCGCTGGGGGCATCAGCGTTCACCGAGCAGTGCCATGCCCAAGGTGGCTGGTCGGGCACCGCGGCGGTCCGCCACCGCGACGGCCGCACGCTCAACCTGAGCCTGCGCCTCTCGCTGCTGTGGGGACCGCACGCGACCCACCGCTGGCTGGTATCTCTGACCGACACAGGCGCGCTCTCCTCAGGGATGGTGAACGGATCGGTGCGGGAGTCGCTGCTTGCCCACGCGCCGGTCGGCATCTCCATTCGTGACCCGCAGCTGCGCTGTATCTGGATGAACGACACGATGGAGCACGACGGCATTTCCCGTGACCGGAGTTTCGGACGCCGCCTGAAGGACTCACTGCCCGGCTTCGAGGCCGAGGCCCTCGAAGCGGTGATGCGGCAGGTGCTGGCGAGCGGCACTTCCGCGGTCCACGAGTACCGGGCATGGCCGCCGGAAGATCCGCGTCGGGAGCATGCGTTCTCGGCCTCGTTCATCTGCCTCCAGGGCGCGGACGGCCAGGCACTGGGGGTGTGCTCCTTGACCATGGATGTCACCAGCAACCAGCGGGTGCGCGAGCGCCTTGCCGTCCTCAGCCAGGCCAGCACGCGCATCGGGAGCACCCTGGACGTCATGCAGACCGGACAGGAACTGGCCAGTCTCGCCGTGCCCCTGTTGGCCGACTACGTCACCGTCGACCTGGCAGAGTCGGTTCCACTCGGCAAGGAGCCCTCTGCCCGAGTCGAGACAATGTACGATCAGCCCCGCGTGTTCCGCCGTGCCGGTTTGGCCTCGATCCACCCAGGGGTCCCAGAGTCGACGTCTGCGCGCGGGGAGACAACGTCCGTCCCCCCGACCTCGCCACTCGCCGGCGCACTGCGCACGGGAAAGTCCCGCCTGGAACCGATCCTGGACACCACCCCTGGGACATGGATCGACCACGACCCGGCACAGGCGCAAACGATCCGTGAGAACGGGATCCACTCCCTGATGATCGTGCCTATCCGTGCCCGGCACTCCGTGCTGGGCGTGGCGTTGTTCGCACGCACCGAGGACCCGATGCCGTTCCAGGAGGATGACCTGCTCCTGGCTGAGGAGCTGGTCACCCGGGCCGCGCTCTCCTTGGACAACGCCCGTCAGTACGCTCGCGAACGCAGCACGGCCCTCGCCCTCCAGCGCAACCTGCTCCCTCACAGTTTGAAGGGCGGCGTCGCCGTCGAGGCGGCCGGGCGCTACGTGCCGGCCGACACGGACGCCGGTGTCGGAGGCGACTGGTTCGACGTGATCCCGCTGCCTTGCGCCCGGGTGGCCCTCGTTGTCGGTGATGTGGTCGGACACGGCATCAACGCCGCGGTCACCATGGGCAGGCTCCGCACCGCCGTCCGCACGCTCGCGGAACTGGACCTGCCCCCCGACGAACTGCTGAACCACCTCGATGACAGCGTCCGGCGGCTGATCGGGGAAGATGACGACGCCCCGGATCAAATCCCCTTGATCATGGGTGCGACCTGTGTGTACGCCGTATACGACCCGGCAACCCAGCGGTGCACGATGGCACGGGCCGGGCACCCACCGCCCGCGATAGTCGACGCACAGGGCCAGGTCACTTTCCCCGACCTGCCCACCGGAGCTCCACTCGGCCTCGGCCTCGGGCTGGTCCCTTTCGACGCCGTGGAAGTGGAACTGCCCGAAGGCAGTCTGCTCGCGTTCTACACCGACGGCCTGGTCGAATCCCGTGACGACGACATCGACGTCGGCATGCACCGCCTCGGCACCGCCCTGGCACAACCCGAACAGCCCTTGGAAGACCTGTGCACCACAGTGATGGAAACCGTGCCGCCTCAGGCAGCATCTGATGACGCCGCCTTGCTCCTCGTCCGGCTCCACACACTCAAGCCGACCCAAATCGCCTCCTGGGGCCTGCCGCCCGAGCCGGCCGTCGTCAGCACCGCCCGTCACCTGGCCGCCCATCAACTCAGCGATTGGGGACTTGAGCATCTCGTGCCCACCACGGAGCTGATCATCAGCGAACTGGTGACCAACGCCATCCACCACGGCGCCGGCCCGATCCGACTACGGCTCATCCAGCATCAAGTCCTGACCTGCGAAGTCTTTGACAGCGGAACGTGTTACCCGCGCCTGCGCCATGCTCGCATCGTCGACGAGAACGGCCGGGGACTGTTCCTGATCGCCCAGTTGTCCAGCAAGTGGGGATTCCGCCCCGCTATGGACGGCAAGCTCGTCTGGGCCGACCAAGACCTGCCGCCCACGCTGTGAAACACGGTTCGACGAGGGCTCCACCCTCGGTCCCCACACCGGCACACCGATGCCGCCGCGGAGATCCCACGATCATGTCGACCCGGGTCAGGCGCCGCTTGCCCATGGGCACGATCACCGGCTCGGACTCGGACCTGCGATCGCCTGGCACGTCCATGGTGACCGGCCCGGTCACCATGGACACCGCCTTGAAGCAGGTGCCATTACAGGAGTTGCCCAAGCCCCGTCCGGCGGGATCGCCGGCCTCGTGGCCGAGGTGGTCGGCACCTCCTCCTCGATCGCGGGGTGCTCGTGCAAGCCGCTGAAGGTGTCGGCTACGTATACGTCATCGGCCACCACGGCCAGAACGGCTACCTGAAGATCGGCTGCACGACATCACTGGTACTCAGCCAGGACGCATTACCACGCGGGTCCCTCCCACGGGCTGGGCTTGATCGGCTTCCGGCTCTCACCCCCCGGCAGCACGCTGCACAGTGCGTCCAGTGTGCCTGCCCACGCGCTGCCCGAAGGCGCCGCGTAGTTGACCACCAAGGCGTCCCGTTCGGGCAACCGCCATCCGCAGTCCGCCGCTTCGTAACGGAACTGCGTCAACCCCCTGATCACCAGATTGTGCCGGGCCGCGGCCCGGACCACCGAGCTTTCGGTTCCACGCGGGAGTTCGAGGACCGTCTGCAGTCCCGCAGCCATCCCGGTCACGCGAATGCCGGGAGCCCTCTGGCGCAGGACCTCGACCAGCTGATCGCGGCGACGCCGGTAGAACAGCCGCATCGAGCGCACATGACGGTCGTACGCACCCGAGGCGATGAACTCCGCCAGTGTCAGCTGATCCAGGGCGCTCGTCATGTAGTCGCCGTGCCCTTTGGCCGCCACGATCTCCGGGACGAGTTCCTCCGGCAGCACCATCCAGCCGAGCCGTACCCCCGGCGCCAGGGACTTGCTCACGGAACCGAAATACACCACCCGCTCCGGATCGAGGCCTTGCAGGGCCCCCACCGGCTGACGGTCGTACCGGAACTCGCCGTCGTAGTCGTCCTCCAGGATCAGGCCACCCGTGTCACGTGCCCAGTCGACGGCAGCCATGCGCCGGTCCGGGCGGAGCGCGACGCCCGTCGGGTACTGGTGCGCCGGGGTCATCAGCACCGCCCCCACATCGCGCAGTCGCGCGAGGTCGTCGATGCGTGCGCCATGGTCGTCGACGTAGAGGGGCGGGGTGTGCAGCCCGGCGTTCGCCAGCAGGTCGGGAAAGACGTCGAGTCCGTAGGCCTCGACTGCCACCCCTCGCACCCGCCGTACCCTGAGCACCTGCGCCATCAGCGCCAGACCGTGGTGGAAACCGGAACACACGGCGACCCGATCCGGCTCGGCGCACACCCCTCGGGCCCGTGCCAGGTAGTCCGCGAGTGCGGTGCGCAACTCCATCCGGCCGCGGGGGTCCCCGTAGCCGAGGGCGTCGTGTGGCGCGGCGATCAAGGCCCGGCGGGCCGCGGTGAGCCACTGAGTGCGCGGAAAGGTCGCCAGGTCCGGTGCACCGGTCCAGACGCCATAGCGGGGACGGGGCTCGTCCGACCTCTCACGAGGAGCGTCAGGCGCACCCCTGTACGGCTCGGCCCGGGCGGCCACCCGGGTCCCGGAGCCCTGCTGCGCGGTGAGCCAGCCCTCAGCGACCAGCTCGGCGTAGGCCTCGACCACGGTGCTACGCGAGACGCCGAGATCCGCGGCGAGTGAGCGGGAGGCCGGCAGCCGACTGCCGGGCGCCAGACGCCCCGTGCGCACGACCTCCCTCAAGGCGTCTGTGAGCCCTGCGCGAAGCCCCGGTCCGCGCAGTTCCAGATGCAGGTCGGCACCGACCGCGGGAGGCGGACCGGCTCCGGAATTGGCCCGAGAACCTGCCATATGAATAGACGATACTCCCACGCCATCGACTGGCGAGTCGTCCCATTGGGCCCCGCCGCGCGCCACCGCTCAACATGGCCGCCTCGAGCGTGTGGATTCCTCGCCCGGCTGCTTCGCCCGCCGGATCGTCTCCCGCGCGCCCCTCTCTCCCGGCACCAGCGAGTGGGCTTGACAGCCCAGTCTCGAGCACTGTTAACTCTGCGAAATGGGCTGCCAAGCCCATGAAAGTGCTCGCCCCGACCTGGGCTCGGCGACTACTCGCACAGCTACCGGAGGTTGATCCGCCATGTCACGACTGAACGCGCCCCCTGCCGACGACATGGGCGTGTCACCAGTGATCAACCGGCCTCACCAGGGCAGAACACTCCGGCTGGCATTCGCCGCTGCGATCATCTCCCTGGTGGCCTCGTTCGCCGCATCGGCCGCACCGATTCCCCTGCTCAACACCTACCGGGCCGAGGACGGGTTCACCAACGCCGGCTTCTCGCTGGCCTTCGTCGCCTACTCGGTCGGCATCATCGCCGCACTGTTGCTGCTGGGACGACTGTCCAACCATCTGGGCCGACGCCGCGCCGCGATCGCCAGCCTCGGCCTGCTCCTGCTGGGCACTCTGCTGCTGCTGGACGTGCACCACATCGGCACTCTGCTGGCCGCTCGGCTCTTGATGGGTATCGGTACGGGGTTGGCCAGCAGCAGCCTCACCTCCTACATCGTCGACGCCGCGCCCACCCGGCCGGCATGGTTGGCCTCCGTCGCCTCCAGCCAAGGACCCATGCTCGGCCTCACCCTCGGCGCCGTCGCCGCCGGTGCCCTGGTCCAGTTCGCCCCCTGGCCACGCGAGCTCATCTACCTGGTTTGCGCCGGTCTCCTCGCACTGTCCGCCGCGCTCATCGTCATCAGCCCGGAGACCGCGAAGCCGACGCCGGGCGCTTGGCGATCACTGATACCCCGGGTCCGCGTACCGGCCCGGGTCAGGCGTCTGCTCCCGGTCGCGGCCACGGTGTTCGTGATCAGCTATGCGTCCGGGGCTTTCTACCAGTCCTTCATGCCCGCGCTCGTCGAAGATCAACTCCACACCCACAGCCCGCTCATCCTCGGATTGGTGTTCGCCGCCTACATGGCTCCCAGCGTTCTCGGCGCTCCCATCGGCGGCCGGTTCACACCAGCGGCGGCCCAACGCATCGGCATGATCATCTTCCTGACCGGGTGGATCGGCATCATTTCAGCCATCGCCATCGGCACACTGCCGTTGTTCATCGCCGCGACCATCGTCAGCGGCGTCGGTCAAGGCATCGCCGTCAGCGCCGCCACCCGCGGTCTGCTGCACGGCAGCATTCTGGCCGACCGGGCGCCGATCTTCAGCGCGATCTACCTCCTCTGCTACAGCGGCGCCGCCTTCATCAGCCTCCTCTTCGGCCAGCTCTCGAACGCTCTCTCGCTACCACAGATCGCACTCGGATACGGCACCCTTGTCGTCATCGCGACCCTGTTCACTGTCCTCGCTGCACGCAACCCGCATGCGGACCCGATCAGCCAACATGGTGAGTGATCATGAAGAACCTCACTGTCAGAGCATCGCCGCCGTGCCGATCAGCAACGAACACACAGGGAGATGGCCACTGCCGGTCTCGGGTCCAGCCTGGACACCCTCCACACTTGATGCCCTCCGCCACGGACAGCTCGCTCCAGTAATCCCAGCCAGTCTCAGCCTCCAGTCGGTTGAAGCGCTCCAACAGGAGGTCGAACAGGTCGCGCGGCGGATCGCTGCTCGGGTACTCCACGATCTGTTCCGGATGCGCCGTGCACGGTTGCGGGACGTGCCGCGGCTCCACACCACCGGGCACCGGCACCGCCCTCAGAAGGCTCCCGACTTCTACCGAGGACCGCCAGAACACCCGCGGCGCGGACTCGAACTGCTGTGGTGGGTTTCACGCTTCAGACGATCCCCGAATTGGGCTTGACAGCCCGGTCCCGAGCGGCGTCAACCACAGAAGTGGGCCGACAAGCCCAAAACAGCTCAAGGACAACCCGGGCTGACGACGACTACTCACCGGAGGTTGATTCGCTATGTCCCGACTGCACGTTCCCTCACCTGACGAGGTCCCCGCCGGGGTAAAGGGCATCCTCGACAACATCGGCGCACAGTTCGGCTTCGTCCCGAACATGTTCGCGATTCTCGCGTCGAACCCGACCGTCCTCAACGTCGTCACGACACTGCAGGGCTCTTCGAGGCGGGTTCTGGACGCGAAGACGCGGCACACGATCGCGCTCGCGGTCTCGCAGGCCAACGGTTGCGATTACTGCCTGGCGGTGCACTCGTACATGTCGTCGGAGTTCGGCGGTATGTCGAGCGAGGACATCGACCTGTGCCGGGCAGGGAGTTCGGTGGACCCGAAGCGCGCCGCGGTCGCTCGCTTCGCGCAGCAGGTGGTGGAGAGCCGCGGTCAGGTGAGCCACGCCGACCTGGCGGCCGTGCGGGACGCGGGATACACCGACCCGCAGATCCTGGCGATCGTCACGGTGGCGGTGCAGGTCCTGCTGACCAACTTCATCAACAACGTCAACCAGACCGAAATCGACATCCCCGGCGTCGGCTCGGTCGGAACGTCCGGCTGATCGCTCGAACCCTCGTACCGGGTCGCGTACACGGCCCGCGCCCCTCTCATCGAACTGATGCCCTTTCAAGAGCGGGCTTCACGTGCCAGGTTCTGAGCTCTACGAGAAGCTCATGGCGTTGGACACCCGCGAGGGTGTCCCAGTCATGCCGAAAGCCTGGGACGGCCTGTCGGGGTTGATGCCGGCCGATGCCGGTTCCGAGGCGATCGCGACGTCGTCGGCGGCGCTGGCCATCTCGCTCGGCCGCCTCGACGGGCGACACGAGGTCGCTCGCGAGGAGCACCTGGGCAGGCGCGGCTGCTCGGCCGGCCCAGGCTGCCCGTCAAGGGCGATTCCGAGGACGGGCATGGCGACAGGCGCAGGACGTCGCCGCGAGGGTGGACAAGGTGCTGACCGTGCCGGGCGGCGGGATGCCGACCGGGCCGCGATGCTGCTGCTGCCGCCGACCGCGCCGCCGCGCTGGTGGCAGACCTCGGTGCGGATCGAAATCACCGACCCCGAAGGGTCCAGGTTCAGAGACCGCCGACAGGCGCGCGACGCTGCGGCCGGTCCGGGAGGTAGGGAAGCGCGGCGGGGCAGCCCTGAGCCCCAGGGGCGTCTTCACTGCTCGGCGTGAGCCGATGGCCGGCCGCCCAGGTGACTATGCCGGATAGACGCCGCGTCGACATCGGGCCGCTTGAATGGTGTTCTCCCGCCGGGCCGTGGCCGCGGCGCTGGTACCGAGAGGTCGCGGGAATCCGATGGCTTGGAGGCCTCAATGACTTCACCCACCAATGTCCCACCCTACGAAGGCCTGGCCGACTCGAACCTTCTGCGTCCGCAGGAGTACGACGAGGACGAACCAAGGCTGTTCGGGAAGTAGTGGCTCAGCTGCGAGCCGCCGCCCCCGCTGCTCTTCGCACCAGCTCGTTGTTCGTCGCGTGGACACCCCGCTTGTAGATCAAGTCCGCGGCGTGCTCGAGGATGCGACCTCGCGTCGCCGGCCCCCTTGCCCGTGTGCTCGCGAAGACCACGCGATCGATCGTCCATGCGCATGTCACCCCGCTCATGTTGGGCTCAGTAGCCCAAAGTAAGGTGGATTGGGCTTGACAGCCCACTCTGCATCGCGTTGACTGCAAGTGGGCCAAACAGCCCAGAAAAATTCCGACCGGAGGACCACCACCATGTCTCGCCTCAGCACGCCCGAGCTCACCGACATCGACGCCAAGACGCAGGGCACGCTGAACGCCATCGCCAAGCAGTTCGGCTTCGCTCCGGGCATGTTCACCACGCTGGCCGCCAACCCGACCGTCCTCGAGATCGTGATGGGCCTGCAGGGCAGCATCGCGAAGCTCCTCGACGCGAAGACCCGCCACACGATCGCACTGGCCACATCCCACTCCAACGACTGCGACTACTGCTCGGCGATGCACGGATACATCTCCGCGAACCTCGGAGGCATGTCCACCGAGGAGATCGAGCTGGCCCGCACCGGCGGCTCCACCGATCCCAAGCGTGCCGCCGTCGCCCGCTTCTCCCAGCAGCTGATCGAGACCCGCGGTCAGGTGGGCGACGAGGACATCGCCGCGGTCCGCGAGGCCGGGTACACCGACCCCGAGATCCAGGCGATCGTCACCGTCGCGGTGGTCACGCTGCTCACGAACTACCTCAACAACGTCAACGACACCGTCGTCGACATCCCCGGTGCGGGCGCGTAACCAGCGACCCGCGTCGACGGGCACGGAGGTCGCCCCGATGAAGGCGACATTCACCACGTACTGACGTGACTCCAACGCCCAGATTCCCTCTCCTGACCCGATCTGTCCGAACAGGAAACGAAAACCAGGCATGGATCTCAACAATCTGATCACCAGGCACCTCACCCGCTACTTCGACCCGAACAAGAAGATCCCGGAGGAGACCTTCCAGCTCCTCCTGCGCTACCTGCGCACCTCGCCGACGACGATCAACATCCAGCCGAACCACTTCCATGTGCTGGAATCGCAGGCCGGCAAGGACAAGCTTGCGGACGCTCTCGTCGGTCGCTTCGAGGACAACCAGGAGAAGGTGCGCAACGCGTCGCACGCGATCGTGTTCACGACCCGCAAGACGATTCCCGACGAGCACTTGCAGGAGATCTTCGCGAAGGAGCGCGCGGACGGTCGCTTCGCGGACCCGGAGATCCAGAAGGGATGGGAGGCTGGAGCGTCCCACTTCGTGAAGATCCAGTCGGAGAACTATGGCGGCGAGGTGCTCCACTGGCTGGAGAAGAACACGTACCTCGTGGTCGGCGCGACCATGATGGCCGCTGCTTCTCTCGGAGTCGACGCCACCCCGTTCGAAGGGTTCGACCGCGCGGCGATCGACGAAGCGTTCGGTCTCACCGACACCGACTTCACCACGACGCTGATCATGGCGCTCGGGTACCCGGACGAGACGCGCGTCTCTCGCCAGCCGGTCTCGCGCTTCGACGCCGAGAAGATCTTCACCTACACGTGACGAACTGAGCGGGTGCGCGATCGACGCGCCCGCTCAGTTCTGGGCGACTCGGCCGTCCGGCGCCCGTACCTCTCCTCGAAGGACGCCGGGCGGTCGACCTCTACCGACCTCGAGGAGGCCAAGATGCACGCAGACAGGACACTTCAGAGTCGCGCCGCCGCGCGCGCCGCAGAGCTCCCGGGTTCCGAGCACACGCACCAGTTCGCCGGCGACTGGGAGGTGTGGAAAGTCGGCGGCAAGGTGTTCATGCTGCAGACATCGATGCCCGGGGAGCCGGTCGTGATCCTCAAGGCCGATCCCTCGGATGCGGAGACGCTCCGCGCGTCCCACACGAGCATCTCTACCGGCTACCACATGAACAAGAAGCACTGGATCACCGTCAGACCTGGTGAGGATATCGAGCAGGCGTTGGTGGACGACCTCGTGACCGAGTCGTACCTGCTCGTCGTCGCGGGCCTTCCCAGACGAAGCCGCCCGGTCGACCCCGACACCTTCAGCTTCCCGCCCTCCGCCGACTGACCGACACGGCGTCAGGCAAAAACAGAACCGGCTCCCGGCGAGGGCATCAACGTCACCGAACTCCCTCCGCGCTCCCCCACCTCCAATTCCCACACCAAGCGGCAGGGCCCCGGCGTTTGCCCGGATCGCCCCGGCCTGGGCCGGTTGATCATGCTGGCGGGCCCCGGAAGCAGGTGAACACGGCGCCTGAGGGGAGTGTGAAACTAACGGCGGATCTACCGATCAAGGAAGAGACGCCAAATGACTGACCAGAGTGCCGAGTTGGAACCGGCGACGACCTCGGAAGCGATGACCGCGTCTATCCGGTCCTGTTGTCGATGCGATCAACGTGAAGATCCGCGACGGCCAGGTCGCCAACAGGCCGATCTACGTGGTCATGGCCGTGACCGTCGAGGGCCACCGCGAGATCCTCGGGATCTGGGCCGGTGACGGCGGCGGGGGCGCGAAATACTGGCTTCAGGTGTTCCCCGAGCTGAAGAACCGCGGCCTGGACGACGTGCTGATGCTGGTCTGCGACGGTCTCAAGGGCCTGCCCGACGCCGTCGAGACCGTCTGGCCTCAAACAATTGTCCAGACCTGCGTGGTTCACCTTCTATGGAACAGCTTCCATTACGCGGCCCGCCAGGACTGGGACAAAATCGCCAAGGCACTCAGGCCCGTCTACGCCGCGGCGACCGTGAAGGCCGCCGAGGACAGCTTCCTGGAGTTCTCCGAGGAGTGGGGCGCCAAGTATCCGGCGATCGTCCAGCTCTCGCCGTGATCATGGCACGCCCTCCGTTGCCCCCTTCTGGGCTCCCGGCCATCGCTGCTCCGCTCCACCGTCGTCTGACTCGTCTCCGCCGGCACCCCCACCGTCTCGGTCACCCGCGCATGACCCGCTCGGCTCCGTCAGCCAGGCACTACTGCATCACGCCCGCTGTTCCGTCGCCGTGATGCGGGGCAAAGAGTGGACAACAACAGCGGCCCCAGTGCACCCGCGCTGTTCTTCTCGGCATGAGGCGATCGACCAACTCGCCGAAAAGCCAGTGCGCGGCGCCGTTCTATCTACGCAAGGGCCGGTTCTGAACCACCCTTGGAACCAGTGGCCTGAAACACAGTCACGGCGCCACGCTCCCAACCGCATCCGCTCACGACGGGCCGCCATGACTTGAACCTGCCGTCGGCCTCCGATCGCAAGTAGCACGTGAGGCCGACCGCCCAGGCCACTACTGCATCCAGCGCTGCGCTATCCGCATCCGGCGCGCGCCACGCCCCGCTACCCCATCGTGATCGCGGTACAACGCCCAGAGCGTGCCGGAGTCCGCAGCGGGTACGCAGCCGCCGGGGGGCGGACGGCCCTCGCCTGGTCGCCGCGGCTCGCACCTGGCGTGCCGATGCGGTTATGCGCCGGTGTGGGCTTTCGGCGGCGGGCCGAGGATCTCGATGTGGTGGCGTGATGCGGCGTGGCCGAGGGCCGCGGGGTCGAGTGGCCCGGGGTCGGGGAGCCGGCGTTCGCGGGCTGGGGTACCGGCATCCGTGGCGAAATCCTCGAAGCCGGACGGTGTGGTGATCTGCAGGCAGCGCAGAGGTTCCTCGGAGCCGACGACGAACGTGTGGGGCAGGCCCACCGGCAGATACACGAAGTCCCCCGGGCGGGCGGTGAGCTCCTCCCCGTCGCACAGGAAGCGGGCCGTGCCCGACAGGACGTAGAACATCTCGTCCTCTTCCAGGTGCCGGTGCAGGGGCGGGGCGAAGCCGGCGGGGTTGAGGAACTCCGCCACGGTGAGTCGGCCCCGGGTCTGCTCTCCGGTGGCTTTGACGGTGACGAGGTTGCCGAGGAACCACAGCGCCTGCCCCTCGGCGCCGGCCAGGACGTAGGGACGGTTGACGGACGGCATGCCGCCTCCCCCAGTTGAATAGACCGCGTCTAGTGAATATGACGGTAGTATGACGGTTCATGGGCGTCAATAGCGGCTCAGCCGGGCGCGGGCGGCGCCGGTACGACTCGCCGTTGCGCGACGAGCAGGCCCGTCAGACCAGGCAGGCGATCGTCGCGGCAGCGAACCGGCTCTTCGTCGTCGGCGGCTACGCCGCCACTTCCTTCGCCGACATCGCCGCAGACGCCGCTGTGGCGCGGCCGACCGTCTTCGCCGCCTTCGGCTCCAAGGCCGCGTTGCTGCGCGAGGTAGTGAACCAGGCGCTGGCGGGCGACGACGAGCCCGTGCCGGTAGCCGAACGCCCTTGGTTCCGGCCGGTGCGGGACGGTCGAACTCCGCAGGCGGTCCTGAACGCCTACGCCGAGGTCTGCCGCATCATCGGCGGGCGCGCCGCCGAGGTCTTCGAGGTGGTACGCCGGGCCGCCGACGAAGGTCCCGAGCTGGCCGAACTGTGGGAAACGATGCAGCGCAACCGACGAGCCGGCGCCAGCATGGTGATCGACATCATCGAAGCACTGGAACCCGGACCGCATCGCATCGCCCGCGAGCGCGCCATCGACGCCATATGGATGTTCAACGACCCCTCCCACTACCGGTTCCTGGTCCGGGCGTGCGGTTGGAGCGAACAGGAGTACACCGCCTGGATCGCCGACCAGATGCACCACAGCCTCGGCCTCGACACCCCCGTCCCGCGCCCGACAGCACGGTACCCGGAAAACAAGTCGTGACACGGTGGCCGCACTCCAGCCAGCACGGCGCGCAACTGATTGCGACCGGCTCTCCGCTTAGCCGGTCCACGCCCATAATGCCCTCTCGCGACCCTCCATCACCGTCAAACAGAGTTGGCCGCCGAGGCCCTCACCGCAGCATGCCGCCGCCCCACCCGTCCGGTGAGCTTCCACTCCGATCGCGGCTGCCAAGGCGGATTCGACCGGTCGTCACACCACCAGTTTTTGGGCCGAGGTGCAAAAACGGGACAAAATGACCATGACGACGCGGGTCCAGCCAGGAAGAGCCAAGCAGGACGTCTGGTTCGTCGACGGCCGCCAGCACACGGGCGATCGTGGTCCGCGAGGGTGAGCGACGCCATCTGAGCGGATGCCGTCGGACTCCGACGGCGGTCAGCACGGCCTCCGAGGCCCGCGCCGCCCACTCGGCGATCTCGTCGATGGTCCTGGCTCCCGAGACGGCCGCGCAGGCGCAGACGAGGAGGATCGCCGTCAGCGAGTACCAGCGGCCTTTCCTTGCCCGCGGATCGGGGACCAGGTTCAGGAAAGGGCGCAGGTCAGCGACCCGGCCAAGGTCCAAGGGACCCAACTTCGCAAACACCGGGGGGGATGGGGGAGGATACAGCGGCAGGCACGGGCCACCTCGTGATCGTTGAGCTTCGACACCCCAATGATCACGAAGCCCGTGCCTGCTCTGCTATGCACCCCAACCGGTCATCTCCCGGCCCAGCCACACGAATCCGGAACTTGATCAAACCCTGTGGCTGGAGCCGGTGCGGTTGCGGCGCGCGCTGGCCGGCCTGCCGCTGTCGAAGGCGGCCGACGGGCGGATCGTGCTGGCCGTGGACGTCAGCAACTGGCTGCGTCCTGATGCCCCCACCAGCGACGACCGGCTGTTCTGCCACGTCTACGGACGCGGTGACCGCAAGAAGGATCAGTTCGTGCCGGGGTGGCCGTACTCTTTCGTCGCCGCCCTGGAGACCGGCCGCACCTCCTGGGTCGCGCTGCTGGACGCTGTCCGCCTCGGGCCCGCCGACGACGCGACCGCCGTCACGGCCGCCCAACTTAGCCACGCGGTAGAGCGGTTGAGGCAAGCCAGGCACTGGCAGCCAGGGGATCCCGAGATCCTGATCGTGATGGACTCCGGCTACGACGTGACCGACGATGTACGAGGCGATCCGCTGCTTCCGTGCCCTGACCCGGGTGGTCACCTCGGCCGTGGAGAACTGCTAGGGCTGAGCCCGCCGAACTCCTCGCCCTGGCCCGCACGTCCGCCGAGCCGGTACTGGAACGCTGGGAACACCTGGTCTCGTTGGAGACCCCTTCCGGCGACGCCGACCGTGCAGCTGTGTTCGGCGAGCGACTCGCCGCGGGTCTCGCCGCCACCGCCGGGCGTGTCGAGCAGCCACCGGGGCCGGACGGCGCCCACCTGGTGGCGTACTGGAACGGCCGCGAGACCGAGGACCTCGCGGGAGACGGCTTGTCTGCCGGGCACACACTGCTCGTGGCCCACAGCGACATCGTCTTCCCGGCCGGGACGATCTCCCGACGCCCGTTCACCCTCGCCGAGGACGGCGACACGGTCACCGGCCCCGGGGTCTTCGACATGAAGGGCTCCCTGGTGGCCGTCGAACTGGCCATGGAGCTGCTGTCCCGTACGGGCGCCACTCCCAGGCGTCCGGTACGTCTCGTGCCCCTCGGTTCCTCGGGCGGCGCGGGCGACACCAACCTCACCGGCGCGCTCGGCATCCCGACGGTCGACGGTCTGGGTCCTGCGGGCGCCGACGCCCACGGCGAGGACGAGTACGCCTCACTGTCCGCCCTGTTGGAGAGGGCGGCCCTCATAGCCGCGTTCCTCGACACCCACTGACCGCCGCTCCGGCAGGTCGGCCGCGGCACTCCCGGCATCGGCCGCCGCACCGCAACCCCGCACCCCACCCCCTGATCCCAAGGAGCCACATGCCCGCCCTGCCCCCCGAGGGGCTCGTCCGCCCCGCCGCGCCCAAGCCCGGTGACCGTGTCGCCGTCATCGCCGCCAGTGGGCCGACCGACCAGGAGAACCTCGAGGTCGGCCTGGAGTCGCTGCGCGGGCTCGGCCTCCAGCCCGAGGTGTTCGCCTCCGCGCGGGCGGGCGGCGAGTACCTCGCCGGTGACGACGCGCTCACCGACCCGGCGTTCACGGCCGTGTTCTGCGCGGCAGGCGGCTACGGCGCCCAGCGCACCCTGGAGCTGGTCGACTGGGACGCCGTCGGCACGCCCACCCCGCGTACCGTCGTCGGTTTCTCCGACGCGACGGCGCTGCTGGAGGCGGTGGCGGTGAAGCTGGGCTGGACGAGGTTGTTCGGGCCGATGCCCGCCATCGGCGGTTTCCGGCCGGGTCGGGCCGACTTCGACGGGCTCGCCGCGCTGCTCACCGACCCGGCGTCCGTCAAGGAACTGCGTTTTCCCGACTCCCGCCCTCTGGCCGGCGGCACCGCGCAGGGCGTCACGCTCGGCGGCACGGTCACCCTGCTCGCCTGCTCCCTGGGCACCGACACCTCACTGCCCGCGCGCGGCGGCATCGTCCTGCTGGAGGACGTCGACGAGGAGACGTTCCGGCTCGACCGGTTCCTCACCCAGCTACGGCGCGCCGGCTACTTCGACGGCGCCGCCGGCATCGTCTGCGGCACCTTCACGGACTGCGGCACGCGCGAGCGTGTCGAGGAACTGCTGCACGACCGGCTCGGCGACCTCGGTATCCCGGTCCTGGCCGGTGCCGACATCGGCCACGGTGTACCGCAGCAGAGACGCGGCCGGACGGCGCAAGGGTGTGGCGGCGTTCAGGTGCGAAGGGCGGCACCCTTCTCGGTCTGACCGCGATGTACGCCTGCGACCGGCCGAACCGGCGGGCATGGGGCTGTTCTCCGCCGCGTGGGGAAAGTCGGGCGTCGAGGACGACGCGCCGGCGGCGGGCGGCTCTGCGGAGCGCGCCACCTGTCCGGAAGGAAGCCACAGCTCCTGATGTGTTCCGTTATCCGATGACTCACACCCGATGGGTGCCGGAGTGATCGGGGGCTGACCGGTGCTGTACATTCCGCGCTTCCCCGCCGTGACGAAAGGAAGACGTCCATGAGTACTCGCCGCCTGACGGCCGGACTGGTTCTCCCCCTTGCGCTGCCGCTCGCCGCCTGCGGCGCGGGGAAGGAGCCTGCGCAGACCGGCGCCGCGCGTCCCGAGGCGACGTCGGTCGGGCAGTCCCCCGAAAGTCCCAAGTCGCCGGAGGACTTCCTCAACCTCGCCGCGGCGGCCATGGCCGACGAGAGCGGATGGACCTTCTCGGTCACCGGCAGCGAGGGGCTGACTCTCCAGGGACAGCGGAGCGCTGCCACGTATCGGGCCACGGTCCACCGCGGCACGGACCCCGAGGCGTTGCACGCCGAGGGAGTCAGCACCAGCAGCAAGGGGACGAAGAAGAGCGAGGAGATCTACGTCGTCGGTGGCACGGCATACCTCAAAGAGGGTCACGCGGCGTGGAAGCGGGCACCCGCTTCCGACCCGGAGATGGAGGACAAGACCGAGGACCCGGTCGCGGCCGTCAAGGAGTTCGCGAGGTACGCGCAGGCCGCCGGCGGAGGCGACGTGAAGCTGACCGAGTCACGCGGCACGGTCGAACTCCGCGTGGCCGCCGGCAAGCAGAAGCTGGCCGCCGTCAAGGACCGGGCGTGGGCGAAGAAGGCGCAGCGGGAGTTCGACCCCACGGCCGAGCAGTTGCGCAAGGCCGGTGTACCGGTGAACGAGGACCAGTTGACCCTGTCCCGGCTGGAGGAGGTCCTGGTCCTGGACGCGGCGACATACCGGGTCAAGAGTCACCGGTTCGAGTTCGGGATCCTCGTCCCGTATACCGGCGCCGGGGACATCGCGTACGAGCAGGACGTCCGTGAGGAGAACCAGGGCGCGTACGCCGGGCGGATCGAGCTGCCCGCCGGTGTCGACGCTGCTCACTAGGCATCGAGAGCGCCGGTCACAGCCATGCGTGGAGGGCAGCGACCGGCACGGTCACTTCGTGGCGGACCGCGAACTGCAAGCACGGGCCCGTGTGCGGCCGCCGAGGCACGGCCCATGCCGCGTCGCTGTCCGCCTGTCGGTGTGCGGCCGGTGCCTGACGCCTCGCGTCAGGCACCGGCCACGGGGTGTCGCATGAGCCGAGGGCCCGGGTGACGGTCTGGGTGATGCCGCCGTCGTCGCGCTGCCTGGCGGTGACAGGCGTCAGCAGTGACGCGCCACGCGCGGGGGCCGCGCAGACGGGTCCGCCGTCTGCGGCGCCGCCGCCGAGCGGTCACGGCCCCGGCGTCTCCACGCCGTTCGCAGCGCGCAGACGCAGGACGGAGGCGCCCTCGCCGGGTACGCCCTGACGGGCCGCGCGGCGGAGCCGGGCGGGGGTGTCGCCCGCCGCGAGACGGAAGGCGCGTCCGAAGGCGGACTCGGAGGCGTAGCCCACGGCGGCGGCGACCGCGGAGACCGGTTGTTCGGTCTCCGCGAGCAGTTCCGCGGCGAGGAGCATGCGCAGCCGCATGAGGAACTCCCCGGCGTTCATCCCGGTCTCCCGGCCGAAGTGCCGGATGAAGGTCGCCCTCGACATGGAGTTGAGCGCGGCGAACTTCTCGATGCCCCAGTCGTGGGCGGGGTCGCGCAGCACGGCGTCGGTGACGGTCCGTACGACACCGCGGGTGGAGGCGAGCCACGCCATCCGGCTCACGCCGTGCACCCCGCGCAGCGCCAGCGTCAGCAGCACGTCGCAGAGGGAGTCGAGGACGGCCTCCGTGCCCGGTCCGGCGGCGCGGGCCTCGTCACGCATGAAGGCGCTCAGCAGCGCGAGGGGGCTGTCCGCGCCGGCGCCGAGCGGGACGTGCAGCACTTCGGGCAGCATGCCCATGAGCACCTGTCCCGCGCCCGGCTCCCATGTGAAGTGGCCGCAGAAGAGGTCGACGGGCGCCACGTCGCCGTCCGGCGCGGCTCCGCTCACCAGGGCGTACGGACCGACGTCCCGGTGCTCGACGGACGTCGCCGGGCCGGGGCCGTGGGTGTGGATGCGGTGTGCCGTGCCACGGGGGAGGAGCACCATGTCGCCCACCCGCAGGTCGATGCTCCAGTCGGGCAGTTCGAGGGTGCATTCGCCTTCCAGCAGCAGATGGAAGGGCGAGCTGCCGGTCCGGCCCGCGGGATTGTCCAGGGTGTGGCTCCCGGCGATCAGGCAGCGGATGTCGACGCTGCCCCGAAGCCGGGCGAGGTGGACCACGCGACTCAGAGTATCCATGAGACTTTCTCGATAGAAATCGGCACTCACTGATCTTGGCATCTCGACACGGGGGCAGCAAGGTAGGGGGCATGGAAACCATGCATGTCGATCTCCTCGTGATCGGATTCGGCAAGGGCGGCAAAACCCTGGCGGGCCGGATGGGCCGTCTCGGCCGGCGCGTCGCGATCGTCGAGCAGTCGGACGCGATGTACGGCGGCACCTGCGTCAACGTGGGGTGCGTACCGACCAAGGCACTCATCCACCACGCAGGCGAGCGCCGCCCGGACGATCCGCCGGAGGCCGGGTTCCGCGACGCCGTGCTGAGCACGACCCGGCTGACGGACGCGCTCCGCGCGAAGAACTTCGAGATGCTCGACACCGTCGACTCCGTCACGGTCGTCACCGGCCGCGCCCGGTTCGTCGACCCGAAGACGGTGGAGGTCAGCGCGGGTGGCGACCGCCTGCTCGTCACCGCGGACACCGTCGTCGTCAACACCGGCGCGGTGCCGGTCGTGCCCGACGTCCCCGGGCTGCGCGGCAGCGCGTTCATGAGGACCAGCACCGACCTGGTGCGTGATCCGCGACGCCCCGCCCGCATGGTGATCCTCGGGGCGGGCTACCTGGGACTGGAGTTCGCCGGGATGTACCGCGCGTTCGGCACCGAGGTGACCGTCCTGGAGGCGGGGACGCGGGTGCTGCCGCGTGAGGACGAGGACGTCGCGGACGCGGTGGCGGCCGTCCTGGCCGACGAGAACGTCACCATCGTGACGGGAGCGACGGTCACGGGCGTCACGGACACGGCCGACCACGCCGCTGTGCACTACCGTGTCGACGGGCAGGACCGCACGGTCGACGCCGAGGCCGTACTCGTCGCGACCGGGCGAAGGCCCGCCACGGCGGGGCTCGGGCTCGAGGACGCCGGCATCCTGACCACGCAGTCGGGTGCCATAGCCGTGGACGAGTACCTGCGCACCAGCCAGCCGAACGTCTTCGCCGTCGGGGACGTCAACGGCGGGCCCCAGTTCACCTACATCTCGCTCGACGACAGCCGCATCGTGGCCGACCAGCTCACCGGGGCCGGCACGCGCACGACCCGCGACCGCGAAGCGGTGCCGTACACCGTCTTCACGACGCCCCCGCTGTCCCGCGTCGGGCTCACCGAGCAGCAGGCGCGCGAGCAGGGGTACGCGGTCGCGGTCGCCGAGAAGGCGGTCGGCGAGATCGCGTCGATGCCCCGGGCCAAGATCGTCGGGGAGACCCGGGGACTGATGAAGTTCGTCCTCGACACGGCGACCGACCGGGTGCTCGGTGCGGCACTGTTCAGCGTCGACTCCCAGGAACTCGTCAACACGGTCGCATTGGCGATCCGCCACGGGGTCACGGCGACCGAGCTGCGCGACGCCATCTACACGCACCCGAGCTCCACCGAAGCCTTCAACGAGGTACTGGCCACCCTCCGGTGAACACGCCGGGCCGCTGCCGCCGCCGGTGTCCTTCCACGGCGAACCGCGCAGCGCCCGGCGATGTCTGCCTACACGTCCATGCCCGCCCCGCCGCCCATCAGCGGGTACGGTACTTGCCGCCGTGTCGGGGCGAGGGTGCTGCCAGGTAACTTGCCCACCAGTTCGGAAGAGCTGCGCCTGGACACGGTTGCGCGGCTCGCTCCGGCCGCCCTGACCCAGTCGCGCAGGTCTCGGGTCTGATCTCCGGGTCGGCAGCGACCTGCCGAGTCGTCGCCCCGGGCCGTGACCGGTCGAGCGCGACCGCGTCCGCCTTGAGCTACGGGGCCGTGACCGGCGCGGGCTACCGCGTGGCTACGCTCCACACAGCGACTCCTGCGACGAGGAACGCGCAGGCGGCAAGCAACCACATGGGGTAACGCGGGCGGAGGCGCGGTACCGCGGTTGGATCAGGACGAGAAGTCCGCCCCGAGTCGGCATCCAGACATACCGTGATGTTCCGCCAGATCCGCTCCGGGGGCGAAGTGAGCGGCTCAGCGGCCGGGGATCGCCCCGCCCGTACGACGCGCCGCAGGGCCTCGAGCTCTCCCAGGCACCTCCCGCACTGCCGCAGATGGGCTCCGACCAGGCGCGTTTGCTCGGGCGTCGATTCGCCGAGCGCAAGGTCAGCAAGAATGCGGGTATCGACATGCGGCATTGGTGCCTGCCTTCCGGGATCAGCCAACCAGCGTGGAACGGGCTGGCCTTGGGCACCAGACCTGAAGGGTCGGCAGTCCTTTCACGAGTTGCTACACAGACGGCTTCCTCCCGCCGGCCCCCTGCGGATGCACGGCAGGTTCTCGTCTCCGAGAAGACAAGCCCTGCAGGCCGCCGGACCGGAGCCGGCTTCTGGCTGACAGCGCCGCTGCTGAAGCAGGGCAGTCCACTGCGCCGCGGCCCCTCGTCCGTCACCACAGGGCGTCGTGTGACGGCATCACTGATCAAGGAGAACGGTCCGGAGCCTGTGCCGCAGGCGGATCAGCCCGCGGCGGGCATGGCTCTTGACGGTGCCCAGGGCCAGCCCGGTCCGCTCGGCGATCTGGCTGTGGGTGAGGTCGTCGTAGAACGCCAGGCGGAGCACCTCGCGCTGCGGAGCGGGGAGCCTGGCCAGTTCGCGTTCGACGAGAACATGGTCGATGATCTGCTCGGCCAGGGCAGGAGGGGCGGGGTCGGCCACAGCGGTGATCATGGCATCGGCCAGATTGCGCCTTCTCGTACGTGCACTCAGCGCGTCCGCGATCTTCTTCTTGGCGATGCCCACGAGCCATGCGGGCAGTGCCGCGCGCTCGGCGCGATAGGTGTGGCGTCCCCGCCATGCACCAAGAAAGACCTGCTGAGTCACGTCTTCGGCCTCTGTCGGGTCTCCCAGAGCGCGGGTGGCGAGAGAGTAGACCAGGCTCCCCCAGCGGTGGTAGGCGGCGGCAAGGCATCGCTCGTCACCCCGCACGATGCCGGCGGCCAGTTCCTCGTCCGACAGCCGTTCGCCGGACAGGCCCGCAGTGGCCGGAGCCCAAGCCGTGGGTGCCGCGCCGGCACGGACGCTGTTGCGGGTATCCGTCAGAGCAGTCATGTGATCCCTCCGCAGGTGGGCCGGCTAAATCGCGCAGGTCTCGCATCACGATCCGGCAGTGACCATGGCAGTCCGAAAGCGCAGGAGACACAACTCGCATCGTTTGTGCGTCGTATTCTGGAGGGGTGATCACAGACACGGACGAAGGTCGGGAGACAGCGGACATCACGGGACGCGGCGGGCTCAGCACGGGTGCCGTGGCGCGGCAGCTGGGTGTGGCCCCGACCACCATCCGATCGTGGGACCGTCGCTACGGCCTGGGGCCGGCATCACGCGAGGGCGGGAGGCATCGCCGCTGGTCAGCGCGCGATATCGCGGTCCTGGAGCGTATGTGCAGTCTCACGGCGACAGGAGTGCCTCCGGGCGAGGCGGCCCGGCAGGCACTGGCGGAGGACCGCCCTCGCAGTCCGCAGGAGGCGGAACCGGCGAAGTCGCCTGCTCCGATGATCAGACCGGGCGCACCGGGCGGCCACGGTCTGCCCTTGGGCAAGGTGCGGGCAGAGTGCCGTGGCCTTGCCCGTGCAGCTGTGCGTCTGGACAGTCCGGAGGTGGAGCGACTCCTGGCTGCAGCACTCGCCGACCTGGATCTGGTCGAAGCATGGGATGAGATCATCATTCCCGCCTTGCGTGCCGTGGGCCGTAAGTGGGCCTCCTCCGGTGAACGCTACGTGGAGGTCGAACACCTGCTGTCCTGGCATGTCTCCAGCGCGCTGCGGCGAGTCACCGCTGCGGACCGGCCAAGACCGGGCGGCCGTCCGGTGCTGCTGGCCTGCGCACCCGGCGAGCAGCACACCCTGCCGCTGGAAGCAGTGGCTGCCGGACTCTCGCAGCGCAATGTCCCGGTGCGCATGTTCGGGGCTGCCGTTCCCGCCGGAGCGTTGTTCGAGGCTGTACGCCGGCTGGGACCGGTAGCCGTGGTGGTGTGGTCCCAGGGCAGGTCGACCGCTCAGCGTGAATTGGCAGCCGTGCTGTGCGCCAGTGAGTGGGGGGTCAGCGGAGCCCGGACGGCTCCGGCGGTGGTCCTCACGGGACCGGGCTGGGCAACGCATGCCAGACACCTTGGCGGCAGTCTCCGCCCCCACAGCCTGCAAGACGCGCTCGATCTGCTCACGGGACTGGCCAAGTCCTGAGTCCCGCCGCACAGGAGGCGGGAGCGCACTCGCGCCGTGACCGTGCCGGACGTTCGGCTGCCGCACCTGGAACCAGGTCTCCCTGACAGGGCGGTGGCCGGAAGGCCACCGCGGTTGCCGCCCGCGGCCGACCTCGAGGGGAGACGTGGTCCGGCCGCAGTCGCCTGCCAGCCCGTAGGCGGTTGTGTCGAGGTCTTTGCATCCGCCACGCCTGAGACGACGGAAGGACCAATGATCGCGGTCATCCCGCGTACCGCTGGGAAGGGACTGCCGTGCACCGATCCGACACCGCTGATGTCGTCATCGTGGGAGCAGGCGCGGCTGGTTTGTCCCTCGCACGTCGCCTGACACGACCGCCGGAGTCGTCAACCGCGACGCCCTCGGTGATCCTCGTGCAGCCTCCAGCCGGGTCGTCCGCGCGGTCTGCATCGCGTACTTGGTGCTTCTGGGACGAGGACCCAGGTGAGTACGACGACCTCGTCGCCGCCAGTTGGCGGCACATGCGCATCACCAACCGCGACGGTACGAACACGACGGCACCGCTCCTCCGCGCCTACAAGATGATCCGCTCGGTCGACTTTCTCCACCACATCGGCACCGCGCTGCGTGATCGGACACAGGTGCGGTGGCTGGAAGCGACGGTCACCGCGGTCCGCGACGTCCCGGGGGGCGCCGAGGTAAGCGCGGTGGACGCTGCGGGGCGGAACGTGCGGCTCACCGGCCGCTACGTCTTCGATTCCAGGCCGCCCCGGGAACTGCCCGCCGCCCGCACGACGTTGCTGCAGCATTTCCGGGGCTGGTTCGTCACCACACAGGCGGAGTGCTTCGATCCGGCAGTCGCCGATCTGATGGACTTCCGCACTGGGCAGCCCGACCAGGGTCTCTCCTTCGTCTACACGCTGCCGATCAGCACCCGGCAGGCGCTCGTGGAGTACACGGAGTTCTCCGCCGCACCGCTGTCTGAGGCGGCCTACGACTCGGCACTCGACCACTACGTACGCCGCGTGCGTTCGCTCGGCCCTTTCGCTGTCACAGCGGTGGAGCAGGGCGTCATCCCTATGACCGACGGCTTCTTTCCGCGCCGGGTAGGACGCCAGGTGTTCCGTATCGGCGTCGCCGGAGGAGCAACCCGTCCGTCGACAGGCTATGCCTTCGCTGCGATCCAGCGGCAGTCGGCCGCCGCCGCTCGGGCCCTGCACGCCGGCCGGACTCCCCTGCCCGCCATGCCTCATACGGCCCGGCACCGGCTGATGGACGCCGTCATGCTGCGCGCGTTGGCGACCGGCCGGGTCGGGGGGGCCGCCTTCTTCGAGGAACTCTTCCGCCGCAACCCGGCCGAGCGGGTTGTGAGGTTCCTTGACGGTGCTTCGTCCTTGCGTGACGAGTGGGCCATCGGCTTGAGCACCCCGGTCCTCCCCATGCTGCGCTCCCTGGCGGAACTTCCCCTGCTTCCCCGTCGAAAGGCCACGACGTGTTCCTGACCCGCCCCTACCGTTCGGCCCACCACGGCCGGGACCGCCGAGCGGTTCTGTGGCCGGCCACCGACGGCATCGCCTGCGCGCCCTCACCGGGTCCCCGGGTGGCCGTCGTAGGCGGCGGCATCGCCGGCCTGACCGCCGCCACCGCCCTGGCCGAACGAGGCGTTCGAGTCGACCTGCTGGAACAGGGCAGCGCGCTCGGCGGCCGCGTTTCCGGCTGGTCGACGACACTGGCAGACGGTTCAGCAGCCACTATGAGCCGAGGCTTCCACGCCTTCTTCCGTCAGTACTACAACCTGCGGCAACTGTTGCGCCGCACCGACCCGACTTCGAGCATGCTGCGTCCGCTGGCCGACTACCCCCTGCAGCGCGGCAAGGCCCGTGACAGCTTCCGCCATGTGCCGAGGACGCCCCCGTGGAGTGTCATGGGCTTCGTCGCGCTCAGCCCGAGCTTCACCTGGTCGGGACTGGCGGGGATGAATCCCCGCCAGGCGCTGACCCTGCTGGATGTCCGCGTCCCCGACGTGTACGAACGGCTCGACCACATCAGCGCGGCCGAATACCTGGACCGGGTCCGCTTCCCCGAGGACGCCCGGCACCTGGCCTTCGAGGTGTTCTCCCGCAGCTTCTTCGCCGATCCTCACCAACTGTCGGCCGCCGAACTGGTCTTGATGTTCCACGTCTATTTTCTCGGCTCATCCGAGGGCCTGCTCTTCGATGTGCCACGTGAGCCCTATCCCCAGGCTCTGTGGGATCCGCTGGCCGCCTATCTGTCCAAGCTCGGCACCACCGTCGAGACCGGCACTCGGGTCGTTGCGGTCCGGCCCGACGGGAACGGCTTCCGCGTGACCCGTACCTGTGCGGACTCACCGGCCGCACCCCTTCGGGAGGAGCCGTACGACGGGGTCGTGCTCGCTCTCGACAGCCGCGGGCTGCGGAGCGTGGTCGCCGCCTCACCGGATCTGGTGGATGCCGACTGGCGCGCTCGCGTCGACAAGCTGCGCCAGGCACCGCCCTTCCTCGTCTCCCGGTACTGGCTGGACCGCCCGGTCCGCGCCGACCGGCCAGGCTTCCTCGGCACCAGCGGGTACGGGCCCGTCGACAACATCAGCGTCCTCGACCGGTGGGAGGGCGAAGCGGCCCGTTGGGCCGCGGTTACCGGCGGCTCCGTGGTGGAACTTCACGCGTACGCCGTCGACCCCACGGCCGAACGGGGCGCCGTGGAGGCCGCGATGCTCCGAGAACTCGCCCGGGTCTACCCTGAGTCCGCTGACGCGCGCGTGGTCGACGTGCGCCATGAGTGGCGGGATGACTGCCCGCTCTTCCCTATCGGAGGCTACGCTGACCGGCCCAGCGTCCGCACCGGCCACCCGCGGCTGGTGGTCGCGGGTGACATGGTGCGGTCGATGCTGCCAGTCGCGCTGATGGAACGAGCCGCCACCACCGGCTTCGAGGCCGCCAACGCGCTCCTGAAGAGCTGGGGCATCCTCGGGCACCCCTTGTGGTCCGTGCCGATCCAGGGACGGTCCGCAGGCATGCGGGCGCTGGCCCGACTCAGCTGAGGCCCAAAGACAGCCTCCGGATGTTCCGTTACCACCTGGGGAGTCGAGCTCACACGCGGACGTTGACCAAGTACGTGGCCTGCGCGCGTGCCGGCTCGTGCCGAGGGCTGTCGAAAGGCTCGCCCGAGGGACGAGGGCCGTGCAGGCAACGCACTTACGGGGTCGCTGCATCCGGCGTACGGGGCTGCTGCGAAGGAAGAAATGTCGGGTTCATTCTGACATCAGGCCTCTGTGTCGCCTGAGGGTGGCGACACGCGCATCTCGCGCATCCGAGGCTTCGCCAGGCTGGGAAACCCGGGTCCAGGACGCATCTCAGGAGCTGCCCCATGAACGTCGCGGTTGTGCTGTTCACGTCGGACCTTCGTCCGCACGACCGCGACCGCTGAACGCTGCTGTCATGTCGAACTCGTTCGTGGTGCCACTGTTCGTGCGCGACGAGGGCATCGCGGCAGTCGGCTTCGACGCTCCCAACCGCCAGGCTTTCCTGGCCGACTGCCTGCAGGATCTCGATCAGGGGCTGCGGAGACGCGGTGGACGGCTGATCCTGCGCTCGGGCGAGGTCGTCGAGCAGGTCTGCAAGGTGGTCGCCGACGCCGAGGCGGACGAAGTACACATGGCGGCAGGGGTGAGCTCCTACGCCCGGGCGCGAGAGGAGCGGCTGCGCCGCGCTCTGGAACGGGAGGGGACCCGGCTGTACGTACATGAGGCGGTGACGACCGCTCTTGCTCCTGGCGCGGTGGCGCCTTCCGGTTCGGATCACTTCGCAGTGTTCAGCGCATACTTCCGTCGCTGGTCGCAGCGTGACATCCGAACGACGCTGGGCGCGCCGCGCGGGGTGCAGGTCCCCACGGCGATCCACTCGGAGACCCTTCCCGAGCGCAAAAGCGTCACCGGTGTCTCGCCGGGCCTTGCGTCGGGCGGCGAGGAAGAGGGACGCCGGTCAATGGCGTTGTGGTTGCAGAACGGGATCGCGCAGTACGAGGAACGACACGATGCTCTGGCAGCCGATGCGACCTCCCGGTTGTCCGCGCACCTTCACTTCGGAACGCTTTCTGCCGCCGAGCTCGTCCAACGCGCGCGATCGAAGGGTGGGGATGGCGCAGAAGCGTACGTACGACAGTTGTGCTGGCGCGACTTCCATCATCAGGTACTGGCAGCCCGGCCCGGTGCGGCAGTGACGGACTACCGGACGAGGGGGGATCGCTGGCGTTCGGAGGGCGCAGCCGAGGAGGACCTTCAGGCCTGGAAGGAGGGGCGAACCGGTTATCCGCTGGTCGACGCGGCGATGCGGCAGTTGCGTCACGAGGGCTGGATGCACAACCGCGGACGGCTGATCACGTCGAGTTTTCTGACCAAGACGCTCTACATCGATTGGCGGGCGGGCGCTCGATACTTCCTCGAGTGGTTGGTGGACGGTGACGTGGCGAACAATCAGCTCAATTGGCAGTGGATGGCGGGTACGGGGACGGACACCCGACCCAACCGGGTGCTCAACCCCGTACGTCAGGGCCTGCGGTACGACGCCGAGGGCGCCTACGTTCGCCGCTGGGTGCCGGAGCTGGAAGGGCTTGAGGGGTCTGAGGTGCACCAGCCGTGGAAGCTGCCCGAGGCACGGCGCGCACTGTGCGGCTATCCGGATCCCATCGTCGGCCTTTCTGAGGGCTTGGAGCGGTTCCGGCTGGGACGAGGGCGGGAGTGACCGTTTCAGTCCCACGCGAGGTACGTGGCCGATCGTCAGCCCGGCAGAGCACCTCTGCTGTCTGCGGTACGGGCGACTTCCTCTCCGAGCCGGTCGAACTCTCCTTCATGAGAGGGTCGGCGTGCCCGGCCGGACCGTGGAAGGCGATGGTGGCGTCGTAATTGACCTGCGTGGCGTCCCCAGCGGAGCGGAAGACGGGATCGTCGACTGATGGAGCGGTCCTGTCGTTCCCGATGAACCGTCACCGCGAGCGGTCATCGGATCGGTGCGCGAGGCGATGGACGAACTCCGTCCGGCGACCGCGTGACGCACTGACGTTGCACCACTGTGCACCCCGTCGCTCCGTAGCACTGGTCATTACTCCTGAACGGCGCATCCACGGGAACGGGTGGTGCGGAAGAAGAGCAAAGAGCCTGTCACCCTTCCGGAGGATCGTGATGCGCCCAACCGGGGCAATCGAACGCGTGTCGGCCAGCGGGCGGACCGTCGTCCCGGGCACCCCGTGCGAGGCAGTAGACGCCGACGTCGTCGGCAGCGTGGGCCAGGAGCTGGCGGTGCTGCTCGACGAGCGGCTGACGTACTCCGCCCGCCTGGACGGCGTCTTCGCACGGGATGTGGCCCGACCTGTCGCACAGTTCACCCTCAAAGGCGGCCGCCGCACGCGTGCACTACTGCTGTGGTGGGCGATGCGGGCCTGCGGCGGCGGGAGCGCGGAAACCGCCTCGGCGCTGCGGATGGCCGCGGCGATCGAACTGATCCAGACATGTGCGCTGGTGCAGGACGACGTCATGGACGGCTCGCCGCAGCGGCGTGGTCGGGCGTCCTTTCACACACGGGTGGAGGAGGAGTACCGGCATGTGATCGCAGGTGCCGGCCGCACGGCGTCTTTCGCTGCTTCGGCAGCCATCCTGGCCGGTGACCTGGCTCTGTCCTGGGCCGACGACATCGTGGCGGCCACCGACTTCCCCCACGGGTCAGGGCGGGAGGTTCTCGAGATGTGGCGCTGCCTGCGCACCGAGATGGTGGCCGGCCAGTACCTGGATCTGCACGGTCAGGTGACGGGTTCGCGGTCCGTGATCCGTTCCCTGCAGGCCGCGCGGCTGAAGACCGCGCTGTACTCGGTTGAGCGTCCCTTGGCGTTCGGCGCGGTGATCGCGGGCGCCGACGCCGCGACGCTGCACGGGCTGCGATGCGCCGGTCGATACGCGGGCATCGCTTTCCAGCTCAGAGACGATCTCGACAGCGTCTTCGGAGACTCACTCCTGACCGGGAAGGAGTCCGGGGAGGACATCAAGGCCGGCAAGCTCACCTACTTGATCGCAGTCGCCCGCGCCCGTGCGGAGTCGCAGCGGGACAGCTACGTCATCTCCGTTCTGGACAGCGCGGTCGGCAACACCTCTCTCTCCCCATCGGACTTGCGGCAGGTTCGAGACGCCCTTGTCGCCTGCGGGGCCCGGCAGGCAGTGGAACAACGCGTAGTTCGGCTCGGCCGGCTCGCTTCCGGGCACTTGAGGGCTCTTGACCTCGACCAGGCCGCCACGGAACGGCTGGGGGAGCTACTCGACGCCGTGATGGCTTTCGAGCCGATCGCGCGAGGAGTGCAGGAGGACCATGGCGCAGGGTCCGTACTCATCTCCTCCGTGGCCCACGGAGGTGGCCGATGAGGACCGTCGGTGGCCGCACGGATCATGTCGTTGTCGTCGGTGCCGGTCTGGCCGGCCTGTCGGCGGCTCTGCATCTGCTGGGTGCGGGTCGGCGTGTGACGGTTGTCGAGCGCGACCGACTGCCTGGAGGGCGGGCGGGCCGTATCACGCAGGGGGGATACCACTTCGACACGGGTCCGACCGTGCTGACCATGCCGGACCTCGTACAGGATGCCTTCGCCGCCGTGGGCGGCACGCTCAGTGAGCGGCTTAAGCTGATGGCACTGCACCCGGCCTACCACGCCCGATTCTCCGATGGCAGCGCCCTTGAGGTGCACACTGACTCCGACGCCATGGAAGCGGAGGTGGAGAGGTTCGCCGGCAGCCGGGAGGCGCTGGGCTACCGTCGGCTGCGCCGCTGGCTGGAAGACTTGTACAAGGCCCAGATGAGACGTTTCATCGACACGAATTTCGACTCGCCTTTCGCTCTGCTGAACTCGGACCTCGCAAGGCTCGCAGCCCTCGGTGGCTTCGGCCGTCTGGACGCGAAGGTCGGGCGCTTCATCACCGACGACCGCCTGCAGCGAGTGTTCTCCTTCCAGTCCCTGTATGCCGGGGTGGCACCCTCACGTGCGATGGCGGCCTACGCAGTGATCGCATACATGGACACGGTGGCCGGGGTGTACTTCCCCGTCGGTGGGATGCACGCGCTTCCGCGTGCCATGGCGGAGGCCGCCGCAGACGCGGGTGCCGACTTCCGCTACGGACACCACGTCACCCGCCTGGAACGCGCCGGCGACCGGATCATCGCCGTTGTCACCGACCAGGCGCGCATTCCCTGCGACGCGGTCGTTCTCACCCCGGACTTGCACGCAACATACGGGCTGCTGGGCCGTAGCCCCAGGCGCCCCCTGACCCTGCGCCACGCGCCGTCAGCGGTCGTCCTGCATACAGGTGGTGGCCGCAGCTGGCCGGAGTTGGGCCATCACACTCTTTCGTTCGGGAACTCCTGGAGACGCACGTTCCAGGAGTTGACCCGGACCGGCGGCCTGATGAGCGACCCGTCCCTACTGATCACCCGGCCTACGGCCAGCGACACCAGTCTGGCTCCGGCCGGCAAGCATGTGCACTACGTGTTGGCGCCCTGCCCCAACACCGAGATCGGCCCCGGTCCCAGTCAGTGGGAAGAACTCGCACCGCGCTATCGCCAGAGCATCCTGACGGAGCTCGAGCGCCGAGGGCTTACCGGATTCGCGTCGGCGATCGAGGAAGAGTGCCTTGTGACGCCGGCGGACTGGTCGAGGCAGGGACACGGCGCGGGCACACCGTTCTCCGTCGCGCACACCTTCGCGCAGACCGGTCCGTTCCGGCCTCGCAACCTCGTCAACGGCACTGCCAACGCCGTCCTGGCCGGCTGCGGAACCACTCCGGGCGTCGGCGTCCCCACGGTCCTGATCTCCGGCAAGCTCGCGGCCGCCCGCATCACCGGCGCCCACATGCGGTCCCGGACAGGTGGCCGCCAGGTCGAGGAGAGCAGCACCGCATGACACGCCGCGAACTCGACGCTGCAGCGATCACCGATCCCGGCCTGCGTGCTGCCTACGACCAGTGTCGTCGCCTCAACGCACGGCACGGCAAAACGTATTTCCTGGCGACGCGGCTCCTACCGGTTCAGCGTCGTCCCGCTGTACACGCCCTGTACGGATTCGCCCGCTGGGCCGACGACATCGTCGACGACCTCACCAGCGACGCGGGACCTGCCGAACGTGCGCACCGGCTCCAACTGCTGACAGCCCGGCTGCAGGACGGCCTGCGCACCGGCCGCAGCAGCGAACCAGTGGTGATGGCCCTGGCTGACACTGCCGGCCGCTACGCCATAGACCACCGTCACTTCACGGACTTCCTCGAGTCCATGCGCAGTGACTTGAGCGTGACGGACTACGCCACCCTCGATGATCTGCAGCGCTACATGCACGGCTCCGCGGCGGTCATCGGATTGCAGATGCTGCCGGTCCTGGGGACCGTGGTCCCTCGCGAAGAGGCGGCACCATACGCGGCTTCCCTGGGCGTGGCGTTCCAGCTGACCAACTTCCTCAGGGACGTGGGCGAGGACCTCGACCGCGGGCGGGTCTACCTGCCCGCGGACCTCCTGGCCGCTCACGGCGCGGGCAGGGAACTGCTCCAATGGAGCCGCACCACCGGCAGGAGCGACCCTCGGATCACTGCGGCACTGCGAGCAGCGGCGGACCTCACCCATGACATGTACCGCCAGGCCGAGCCCGGCGTGGACATGCTGGATCCGGTCACGCGGCCCTGCATCCGCACGGCCTTCACCCTCTACCGAGACATCCTCGCGGCGATTGCCGACGACACGTACACATCGGTCCACCGGCGTGCGGTCGTCCCTGGACGTCGTCGGGCCCGTGTGGCACTGGATGGTCTGGTCCGGGTTACCGCGGCTCGGCTCACCGCCCAGCGGCGCGGCAAGCAGTCATACCGTCCCGATGTTCACGGCCCCAGATGGGAAAGCGAAGCCGGATGACCTCCACCCCTCCCGCGCGCCGGCCACGGTCGCCGCTGCGCCTGCGGAAGAACGCCACCACCTGGGAGCGTCAGCGACCCACGTGGCGCGACGCCAAGCCGGCGCTGATCGACGCCGCCCTGAAACGGGCACTGGCCCGCCAGTCAGGCAACTGGTTCGTACTCGGCGACAGTCGTTCGATCAGGCATGACGCCAGCTTTGGCCAGACCATCGCAGGAATCGAGGTGGTCGCCTGGCGCAACGAACGAGGTGACCTGGCCGTGGGCCCGGGAGCCTGCCCCCACCTGGGTGCTCCCCTCCGGGACAGCCCTGTGAGCTGCGGCACCCTCATCTGTCACTGGCACGGGCTGTCACTGGACGGACGGGCTTTCGGCGGCTGGGAGCCCTATCCCACCTTCGACGACGGCCTGCTCGCCTGGGTGCGACTCGACGACATCGGCGGAGAGCAGCCCCTGGATCGGCCGGTTCTGCCGGCCCGTCCTCCCTTGGCCGGCGCCATCGCCAGCGTCTATACCGGCCAAGGGGTCTGTGAACCGGATGACATCGTGGCCAACCGACTCGATCCGTGGCACGGCGCATGGTTCCACCCCTATTCCTTTGTGGACCTGACGGTTCGAGACCAGCCCGCCACTGCAGGCCCACCCGGCTCCGCCGTCGACGACGCGCTGATCGTCGATGTGTCCTTCAAGCTCGCCGGACGGCTGGTCGCTCCGGTCACGGCGGTGTTCACCGCGCCGGAACCGCGCACCGTCGTCATGCACATCACGGAAGGTGAAGGTGCCGGTTCTGTGGTCGAAACCCACGCCACCCCCATCGGACCGGATCTGCACGGACGGCCGCGGACCGCAGTCATCGAGGCTGTCGTCGCCACCTCCGGCCGCCGCGGCTTTGCTGCGGCACGCGTCGTCACCCCGGTGTTGCGGCCGCTGGTACGAGCGGCCGCCGGTCGCTTGTGGCGGGACGATCTGGCTTACGCCGAACGCCGCTGGCAGCTGCGGACGCGAGGACTCTCACCCAGCTGACCGTCATCCCGTCACCAACTCGAGGAGCAGGAGCATCACGCTTTTGCGTCTGCCGAGCGGGCCTTGGAGCTCCTCCTCCGACTGGATGGTTGCGGTGAATCGTGGGTGCCACCGGCACCCACGGCGATCAGCACGGCGGCTCGGGCTGCCCGGAGGAGGTGAGGCGCTACGGATTCTCGACCTGGTGTGCGGAACAGGGACATCGACTGCTGCTTAGCTGTCCGTCGCACCCCACGCGAACATCACAGCGCTGGACGCTTCAGCCGGGATGCTCGCCGTCGCTCGGGCAAAGCAGTGGCCGTCGGGCGTTCCGTTCGTCCAGGCGCCGGCAGAAGAATCGGCGCGGCTAAGCATCTGAACACCCGTGAGGTAGCTCCGACCCTTGAGGCTGTCGAAGCTACCTCACGACATCGCCAGTGCTGTCACCGCCGTCTCATCCGGCGGAAAGCGCGGTTCTAGTTCTGCACGGAGCCCTGCCTCGTGCCGTTGTTGGTACTGCTCTTCCCTTCCGGGGCGGAGAGGCTGACTCCGTGAGAGCCCCAGTTGCCGAATCCCTTCAAGGAGTGGGGCAGGAGTCGAACTCCGTCGCTTGGCCATTCATCCGGTTCTCGCCACTCGGTCACCTGATGCCTCTCTCCGTCCTGGTGCCCGGGCCCGTGGTCTGAGGGGCAGGGTTGGCCGTGTTCCTGGCGGGTGTGCCAAGCCCCGCAGCGGGGCTGGGGCTCTTGCTCAGGCGGAGGTTCCTTGCTGCGGGCCCACACCCCGAGGGACACGGCCCCGACCAGGATTCCGACGAGGAAGATGCCCACGACCAGCGGTGCGATGCCGACGATGTAACCGTGAGGCACAGCCAGCTGGACCAGTTCGGTTGCTGCCATGACAGACACGCTCCTCCGGTTCTGACACTCACGAGGACGGGCGGCGGATAATCAAATCTTCATAAAAGACTCAGGTCCTCCGATTGTGGACACCCGTGATTCCAGCTGGGTGCGGTCAGCGGATGCAGCGCATCGGATTCCTCGCTCCACGAGCGCGCCCACCGCTTACGGCCTTCGTTCGGAGCATCGGTCTGACCACAGGCAGATGCTCGAGATGGGGGCAGACCGGCCGCACTGGTCCATGGTGAGAACAAGCGCGAGGAGCCGACAGTGACCGTCGACCGCGCAATGGATCTCCGCCGTCAATCCGACGCGGCACGGGCCGATGGCGTCGTCCGCGACTCGCCAACCGGGACGCCTTCGTCCTGGGCGCGTACTGGTCGCGGCATGGGTCGAAATGATTCGAGGGCGGTCAGAGGGTGCCCGCCGTTCGACGGGCCCCCTCTGCACCTCCGGTTACGCTGCCACTTTGCAGCCGTCGGAACACGTTCGCGCTCGGCGCCCTGCCGGCCGGATCCGGCCTCTTCTGGTGCGCTGCCGTGCCCGGACGCATCTGATACCCGTCGGGGCGGGACGGGCCTCAAGGGGCAGCCGCCGTGCGGGACACAGAAGGAAGGCAAGAGGGGCGCGCCCGGAGGAGGTGTGTGCGGATGGATGGACGCACACAGCCGTTGTCCTCCTCCGGGCTGCCCGGCTTTCGGTGGCGCTCCTGACTGGCCAGGTCAGGCCGCTGGCCCCGATCGGATGGCGGCTACTTGGGCATCAGGACGGTGTCGACGATGTAGACGGTGGCGTTGGCGGTGGAGACGTTGCCGCACACGACGTGCGAGGTGCCGTTGATCGTGTAGTCCTCGCCGGCGCCGGAGGTGGTCACCTTGCCCTTCTCGAGGGTCTCGAACGAGCCGCTCTCCAGCTGGGCGGGCGTGATCTTCTGACCGACGACGTGGTAGGTGAGGATCTTGGTGAGGGTGGCCTTGTCGTTGAGCACCTGTCGAGGTCGGCCTTGGGGATCTTCGCGAAGGCGTCGTTGGTGGGGGCGAAGACGGTGATGCCCTCAGCGTTGTTCAGGGTGTCCACCAGGCCTGCCTTCTTCACCGCCGCCACGAGCGTGGACAGACCGGGTTGTTGGACGCGGCGGTCGCCACCGGGTCCTTGGCCATGCCGTCGAAGCTGCCGGCGCCGTCCTTGGGCACAGCAGAGCACGCGGCGCCGAAGGGGTTGTCCACGGACATGGCGTCAGCGGGGTCCTGGCTCGGTGAGCTGTCGTCGGCGGGGTCGGACGGTGCCATGGTGGACGAGGCGTCGGAGGCGTTGTCCTTGCCGTCGTCGCCGCAAGCGGTCAGTGTGAACGGAAGGAGGGCAGCAGCGGTCGCTGCGATGGCAGTGCGGCGGAAGCGCAAAGTGGGCATTCGGGTTCTCCTTGGTTGTCTTCTTCACAGGGGTGCTGGCTCGTGGGACGACGCGTTCATGTGGGAGCTGCTGCTCGAGGCCTGCCGGTCAATCCACGGTGACCACCACCGAATGCCAGCCGCTGGACCCGTTGGGGATCGTGCGGGCGCGCTGGGACGTCTGGGAGGCGCCGGTGCCGTCGGTAGCTCTGACGGTCAAGGTGTGAGACCCGGGCAGGGCCGGCCAGGACCAGGACCACAGGCGCCAGGTGTCGGTCGTTGCCTCGGCGGCCAGGGCGGCCTCCTGCCAGGGACCGTCGTCGACCCTCACCTCGACGCGGTTGATGCCCCGGTGCTGTGCCCAGGCGACGCCGGCGACCGTGACCGTTCCGGCTCTGGGGCGGGCGAACGGCTTGGGCGTGTCGATGCGGGCCTGGGTCTTGACGGGGGCCTCGCGGGCCCAGTCTCGCTTCACCCAGTACGCGTCGTAGGCATCGAACGTGGTCAGTTCGATGTCCTGGATCCACTTGCACGCCGAGACGTAGCCGTACAGGCCGGGGACGACCATACGGACGGGGAAGCCGTGCACCAGCGGCAACGGCTCGCCGTTCATCCCGAGTGCGAGCATGGCGTCGCGGCCGTCCATGACGTCCTCGACCGGAGTGCCCAGGGTCATCCCGTCCACTGACCGGGACACCAACTGGTCCGCCGGGCCGCCCTGGGACGGGGGCCGCACACCCGCCTCGCGCAGCAGGTCTGCGAGCCGAACCCCGATCCAGCGGGCATTACCGACGTACGGTCCGCCCACTTCGTTGGAGACGCAGGTCAAGGTGATGTCCCGCTCGATCAGCTCACGCTCGAGCAGGTTCGGGAAGGTCAGCTCCAAGGGGTTCGTCACGCCGCGCCCTTGGATGCGCAGCCGCCACCGCAAGGCGTCGACCTTGGGCACCACCAGCGCCGTATCGACTCGGTAGAAGTCCTGGTTCGGCGTGGCGAACGGGCTGATTCCCGGGATGCGCAGAGCGGCGCGGCGGGGCACAGGCCTTGCGGGTGAGGCAGGCGCCGGCAAAATGACGGCCGCACGGGACGCCACCGCCTGTCTGCCGTCGGACGAGCCCAGTCGGCGCCCGAGCAGACCCGCAGCCGTCGAGGCCGCGGCCGCGCCGGAGGCAACCAGCAGAAAACGGCGACGGCCCACGTCCTGGCCGTGATACGCATCCGTGCCGGAGCCGGGCCGAGTGGTCGACCCGATGAGGAAGTGCAGCAGCAAACCCCCGGCAACCGCTCCAACCGCAGAGGGCAGCGCGTCCAGTGCACCAGCCGCGTCCGGCCGGCTCAGCGCCGCCGACGCTCCGACGACACCGAACACAAAGAAGCCCATCGCCCCCACGAGCCGGTGCCGCAGGCACGCCAGCCCCATTGAGACCGCCAGCACACCCAGCACAGTGAGGATGCCGAGCTCCGGTACGAACTTGTCGTCGGTGCCGAACTCCCGGATCGCCCAGGTCTTCACGGCCGCGGGAACGCGGTCGATGGCCGCACCGCCCAACACGAGCGGAACGTGCGGGTGAGCACAGCGTGGCGAGGACCGGGGTCGCAGGGCAGGTGGCTGCCTCGCCCGACCTCGGACACCGCAGTGGGGCATGGTAGACGCGTCAAGGCCGCGCCGGGGCCGGGGCCGCTTCTTCTTGGGGCGGTCGCCAGCTCCTTGCCTCCCGAGTCAATGTGCCGAGGGCCGTCACCAGCCCCATCGCCAAAAAAGAACAATGGGGAAACCGCACAGCCGCGGAGTGAAGGTGCGGTCGACGGCCCTACCATGCAGAGGCCACGGGTAGGGCCGTCACGTCGAGTGGAGAGCCGACGCGTTCGGCGCCGCATTCGACCTTGGCATGCCGGGGCACACGCTCCCAGGGGTCTGCCCGAGTCACCGCGCATCGGTCGTTCTCGTTGGCAGATACCGACGCCTGGACCGTCCGGCCCAGGCCGTACAGGTAGCCGGCAGCGGTAACGAGGCTGGCCGTGACGGCCAGAGGAACCACTGCGCCGACGGCAGCCGCCGCCATATCGGCCTGTCGGCAGGTCGTTCAGGTGATGGAGTGGCGTCGGCGGCATGGAGCACGGTGAGCAGCGCAGGAGCGTACGCGGTCGTGACGTCGAGACGGACAGGCCACGCCCCGGGAGCGGGCGCGTACACGATCCGGGTCCGGGCGAGCGACCACCGCCGGGAACGACGAGGCAGGGTCACCGACAGCACGGCTCCCTTGCCGCCGAGCGGGATCGGGGCGCGCCCATAAGGACGGAACACCAGGCGACCTGACCCGTCCCCAGGCAAGGCGCCCCCGTACGAAGCGCCACGGGTAAGGCGACGCGTCGCCCTCCATGCGGCACCAGACCTGAATCGCCTGCCCTGCGGTTGCCTTCCGCGACCAGTGCTGCCGCATGACCGACACGGCCGCCGTTCTCAGCAGTAGTGGTGCGATCCAGGCCAGGCAGGGCCATGCCATGCACGTCATGTTCATGCCCCGTAGTAAACGCACGGTGTCCGGTGGTGGGGAATGAGCGACCGCTGCAGCGGGAGGACCGGTTCCTTGCCGTAACCGGGCACGTCAGCCGAGGGCTCGTTGTCTTGACGGTTCCTTAACGCCTGTTTGTTGCGACTCTGACGTAGCATTGATGCTCGGTGTGCCGGGAAGCCTGGTCGGCGAAATCAGTCGTTGTCGTTCTCGCCGTCACGAAAGGCCTTCGATGGCCGCCCCACGGACAACCGTCCCCATTCTCTCCCGCAACGGAGACACTGCCGGTCCCCGGACGCGTCGGTTCCTGCTCTTCTTCGCGTTCGCCTTCGCGGTGATCGCGGACCCGGTCTCCTCCGTCGCCTACGCGATCGAGGCCGCGCTCCATGCCCTGCACGGGGACCTGGCGCTCTTGCTGCCGACCATGGCACTGGTGGTGGGTCTGGTCGTCGTGATCACGGCCAACTACTGGCAATTGGTGCGGCGCTTCCCGAAGGGCGGAGGCGCCGCCGCGGCAGCCGCCCGGGCCTTCGGCCCCCGCTGGACGTTCCTGCCGATCGGGGCGTTGGTTGTCGACTTCGTGCTGACCATCGGCATCTCCATCGCGGCCGCCGCCAGTGCGGTGATCGCGCTGGTTCCGGGGCTGGCTTCGGTGCGCATTCCGCTGGCCTTGCTTCTGCTGCTGATCGTCGCGGGACTGACCTGGTTCGGGCACGGCGGGCGCCTGGTCTTCGCAACCATGACCGTTCTGTTCCTCGTGGTTTCGGTGACCGTGGTGACCTTGGGGTTCACCGGCCCGCACAACGTGGGCACGGCGTCGGCGACGGCCGATCCCGGCCACTCCGCGGTTCTCGCCGTGGTGCTTGCCTTCCCGGTGGCCATGGCTCTGGCCACCGGCGTCGAAGCCCCTTCCACCGCGATCGCCCAGCTCGGCCAGCTCGGCGACACGTACCGCCGGCGCTTCGGCCGTGGCACCCTGGCGTTGCTGCTGGTAGTCGTCGGCGGTCTGACCCTTGCCCTCACCGCCCTGGCTGTCCGCCTTCACATCGGGCTGCCCGGCGCGGACTCGACCCAGATCGCGGACATCGCCCGTGCCGCCGCGGGACCCGGCTGGCTCTACGGAGCCTTCCAGCTGACCAGCTCCCTGCTCCTCCTGGCAGCTGCCAGCTCTTCCTTCCAGGCAGGGCCCGGACTCCTCAAGGCACTCGCGGGCACACCCGGGCGCCCCGGCGTTCTGCCGCCGGTACTTGGGCGGGTCAACCGGCACCACACTCCGTACTGGTCCGTCGTGGTCTACCTCGCCGCCGCCGCGTTGATCATCGTTGCCGCGGCCGGACAGGAACAGGAGCTGGTGCTGTTCTACGCGGTGTCCGTCTTCGTCAGCTTCCTGGTGGGCCTGCTGGCCATGGCCCGCTTCGCACACGGCGAGCGCAAGGGGGCACTGGCAGCGGTCAATGCCGTGGCGGCCACAGCCGTCGCGTTCACCCTCCTGGTCAACCTGCTGCGCGGATGGCCGGTGCTCTCCCTTGCCGCCACCCTCGCCATCGCCGGGGCCCTCTACATGCGCTGGGCCCATGCCGGCCGCCCGTCAGGAGTGGAGGACGTCGAGGCCCGGGCCGAATCGACCTGACACAGGCAGGCGAACAACCGAGTACCGGCCGAGAAAGGGAAACGGGGGATTCCTTGTCACGCATCAGGGAAGCTACGGGCGTGCACAGCCTTCCCAGCCAAGCCCAGCACCCACCGCCAACAGGCCACATGGTCATCTGCGGTGACGACGCGCTCGCGCACCGGCTCGCCTACGAACTGGCCGCCGTCTACGGCGAGCACGTCACCGTGGTCCTGCCGTCGTTGCGCCACAACCACGGACCGCAGATCGCCGAGCTCACACGGCGGCATGGCGTGCGCGTCCTGGAGGCGATGGAGCCGAGCGACACAGACCTGCGCGAGGCGGGCGTGGAGGGCGCGGTCGCGCTGGCGCTGGCGTACGGCGACGACCAGACGAACATCCACGCTGCCTTACGGGCCAGGCGCATGAATCCCGACATCCGTCTCGTCATCCGCATGTACAACCGCAAGCTGGGTCGACATCTGGAGGACCTGCTGGAACGGGCTGCCGCGAGCCGTTCTCCCCAGTTGCGGCCCTACGAGCTCGACGCGTCTACCACCGTCCTGTCCGACGCGGACACCGCCGCCCCGGCGCTGGTGGCGGCGGCCGTGGTCGGGAGCAGCAAGGTCGTCCAAGCAGACGGATTGCTCCTGCGCGCCGCCGAGCGGCCCTTGAACAGCGAGAACGACGGCCTTCGCCACCCACCGGCGCTGTGCACCCTGGCCCTGCTGTCCGACTCCCACGCCGATCCGGGTGGCGAGGCCGACGGCCCCGGTCCCGGCGGCGCGCGGCTGCTGCCCGACGACCGGACGGTCCAGACTGCGGCCGGCTCGCACGGCCGCGTGGTGCTGGAGGCCATCACCCGGAGCCAGGGGCAGCCCACGGCCCGGCGGCGCCGCCAGGGCGCACCGCCGCTGCAGGAACTGTTCTCCCCGCGGCTGAGGTACGCCGCCGCCGGTCTCATCGTCCTGCAAGTGGTCTTCGCCGCCCTGACCTGGCGTGTCATAAGCGGCTCTCCGCTTCACGCGGCGTACCTGTCGCTGCTGGACGTGCTCAATATCAACGACCCGGCGGTGGACGAGCGCCCCGGACGCCAGATCCTCCAGCTGCTGTCCGGACTCGCCGGCATGGCGCTGTTGCCGGTGCTCTTCGCAATCGTGCTGGAGACGCTGGGAAGCTTCCGCACCGCCTCCGCTCTGCGGGTGCCTCCCCGGGGCCTGTCCGGACACGTCGTCCTGATCGGCCTGGGCAAGGTCGGCAGCCGGGTCCTCGACCGGCTGTGTGCGCTCGACATCGACGTGGTCTGCGTGGAACGGGACCCCGAGGCGCGCGGTGTGGCCACGGCCCGCGCGCGCCGCGTGCCGGTCGTCATCGGGGACGCCACCCAGGAAGGTGTCCTCGAGACGGCCCGCATCGGCGCCAGCCGTGCCCTGATGGCGCTCACCAGCGACGACACCACCAATCTCGAAGCCGCGCTGTACGCCCGGGAGGCTGCCCCCGCGCTGCGCGTGGTGATGCGGCTGTTCGACGACGACTTCGCCACCACCGTCTACCGGGCGCTGCGGGACTCCTATCCCGAAGCCACGACCCGCAGCCGCAGCGTCTCCACCCTGGCGGCACCAGCGTTCGCCGGCGCCATGATGGGCCGCCAGATCCTCGGCGCCATACCGGTAGAGCGTCAAGTGCTCCTCTTCGCCGCTGTCGAAGTCCGCGGGCACGCCGAGCTGGAGGGGCGCACCATCCGCGACGCCTTCCAACCCGGTGAATGGCGGGTGCTCGCTCTCGACCTCGCCGCGCCGTCCGACCGGCGCCCGGACCTGGCCGCCGCCATCGACCACGATCTCGGCACCCGTGAACCGGAACTGGCCTGGGACCTGCATCCCGGCTACGTCCTCCAGCCCGATGACCGCGTCGTCCTCGCGGCCACCCGCCACGGACTCGCCCGACTGCTGCAGCACCGCGGACACCAAACCCCGGCTCCGGACCTCTGACCGCCACACCCACGGGGGCGGCTTCTTTCACCCGGTCGCCCCCGCGCCCGGTCGGCCGTTAGCCTCGCGCTTTCACGAAGTGGACTGGCCAAGGCTTGATCAGAAAAGCGGAAAGTGCTCCTGACCTGCAACGATAGGACTTGCTGAGGGTCCTGTTGGTTGCGATGAAAGAAGCACTTCCCAGGTGAAGAAGCGTAGCGGGTCGTACCCGCCTGTCCGAGTCGAGGGCAACGGCCGTGCGGTGGTCTCGCAGGCCGGGGCGGTTCTGCTGGTGGAGACGGTCCGCAAGAGCGGCCTGGATCACGCGATATCCGTGGCCCTGGCGCCGTGGTGCAAGCCGCGGGCGGTGCACGACCCGGGCAAGATCCTGCTGGACCTCGCGCTCGCGGTCGCACTGGGCGGGGACTGCCTGGCCGATGTCGCGATGCTGCGGGCCGAGCCGGCCCTCTTCGGGCCGGTGGCCTCCGACCCGACCGTCTCCCGACTGGTCGACACGCTCGCCGCAGCGGGCTCTCGGGCACTGGCCGCCATCCGTTCCGCACGAGCTGAAGTCCGCGACCGAATATGGCAGTTGGCCGGTCCTGAGGCTCCGCACGCCGACGGGCAGGTGATCGTGGACATCGACGGCGTGCTGGTGCTGTCCCACTCCGACAAGGAGGACGCCACGCGGACCTGGAAGAAGACTTACGGCCACCACCCGCTCATGGCCTTCGTCGACCACGGACGCGGCGGCACCGGAGAGCCGGTCGCGGGGCTGCTGCGGCCGGGCAGGGCGGGCAGCAACACCGCCGCCGACCACATCGAGACCACCCGCCTGGCGCTGGCCCAGCTGCCGAAGAAGTTCCGGCGCGGCCGACGCACCCTGATCCGCACCGACTCCGCCGGCGGCACCCACAAGTTCCTCGACTGGCTCACGGCGCGCGGGCGGTGGCTGTCGTACTCGGTCGGCATGACCATCACCGAGCAGATCCATCAGGCAGTGCTGCAGGTTCCTGCCTCGGCGTGGACGCCGGCCGTCGAACCCGGCGGTGAGATCCGTGACGGTGCCTGGGTCGCCGAACTCGCCGGAGACGTCCTGGACGGCTGGCCCCAGGGCATGCGGCTGATCGTCCGCAAGGAACGCCCCCACCCCGGAGCCCAGTTGCGCTTCACCGATGCCGATGGGATGCGGCTCACGGCGTTCGCCACCAACACCAAGAATGTCCCGATCGCAGCGCTGGAACTGCGGCACCGCCGGCGGGCCCGCGCCGAGGACCGCATCCGCGCCGCCCGCGCCACCGGTCTGCGCAACTTTCCCCTGCACGACAGTGCACAGAACCAGGTCTGGCTGGAGATCATGCAGATCGCCCTCGACCTGCTGGCCTGGATGCCGATGCTCGCCCTCACCGGCCCCGCCCGGCTGTGGGAGCCCCGCCGCCTGAGGCTGCGGCTGTTCTCCGCCGCCGCCCAGCTCGCCACCACCGGACGGCGCCGCATCCTCCGCCTCGCGAAGCACTGGCCCTGGACCGGCGAGATCACCGACGCCCTGCAACGGCTCGCGTCCCTGCCAAACCCCGGCTGACCAGCAACTTCCCACCCCTACGAACAGCAGCACCACCCAACCGGAGCCGTGGAACCCGGCGCCCACCCGACGCGACAGCCGGGCCCCCGACCTGCCCGTGACCAGCCCGGACGACCGAAACGGCCCGCCAGAGAATCCGACGGACCATCACGAAAGATCGAGGCTAGGGTGTAAAGAACGCGTCAAGACGATGCGGGGTGTGCCGGGAAGTCTGGTCGGCGTCCAAGCGGGCTGTTGCCCGCGTGTCGAACAGCCGGAGGCCGGTCCCTATGCCCAAAAACCCCCGCTCGCGCTCCTTGCTCTTCGGAGTGTTGCCACGGCCTGAGCGCGCCGCGCTCGCCCAGGCCCTGCGGACGGAGACGGTCGGGGGTCTGTTGCTGCTCGGTGCTGCCGCGGTGGCGCTGATCTGGGCGAACACACCGAACATGCGCTGCGACCCGTATCAGCGGGCGTGGCCGTCCCTCTGTTCGCTCTGTTCGCGGCAGGTGTGAGCATCTCGGGCTCCGCTTTGGGGCAGGTCTTCTCCCGCCCCGAGCCCCTGGGTGTCCTGCTGGGACTGGCCGTCGGCAAGACCCTCGGCGTCTTCGCGGCCACATATCTCGCAGTCCGCTTCACCCGCGCCCGGCTCAACCCGGGCCTCGCCTGGGCGGATGTATTCGCGCTGTCCGTCCTGGCGGGCATCGGCTTCACCGTCGCGCTGCTCATCGGGGAACTCGCCTTCACAAATCCCGACGCCGTCGAGCACGTCAAGGCCGCCGTCCTCGTCGGCTCCGTCACCGCGGCGACCGTCGCCGCGGTGCTGCTCGCGCGGCGCAACCGTGTCTACCGCCGGCTGTGCGAGGAAGAGGATCTCGATTCCGCTGATCACCATGATGAGGGCTTCGCGCACACGTCTCCCGGCGCCTGCGACTGAGGGTCATCATGGAAGCCACCCCGATCGCACCCGCAATGGTCATCGCCGCCCTGATCGTTCGGACCGGCTTGGACGAGCTGACGAGCTGCGCCATCCCGGCATCGCCCGGCATTACTGGGCGTTCATCCGCGACCGGCGGGCGCAGGGTGCCGGAATAGGGACTGGGGCCATCGCCACGTTGCTCGCATGGCCCGACACAGGCTGGGCCGCACCGGCCTGAGCTGTTCTCATCACCCCTTGGCACCCGGACACCAACCGCCACCTGACACCCGCCACTTGAGTGACGCGCCTCACAGATGAACATCACCCATACGAAAGAGCCCCCTCTCGCTGACCGCAAACGGCCAGCGAGAGGGGCTCCAGCGCGTGAGGATGCCGAGAACCGCCCCAGCCGACAGGCCGACCCCTTGATCAACGAGAAACGGGCCCCGGACTGCGACTTTCGTCACCGCCCGGAACCCGTTTCGTCGGTGCTCCTACGCCAATCAATGTAGCTCGTTGTCGTGGAGGGCAAGGCCGTGGTCGAGGGGTGCAAGGGCAGGTTCGCCGGTGACGGTGCAGCTGGCGACGTAAAGCGAGGAGACGTACAGGTCCCCGTCGGTGGCGATGGTCGGCACGGTGGGACTCCAGTGCTGAGGGTGAGGGGCAGCGCTGCCGTCGGGAGCCGGCATGCATGGCGAGCGGGGTCGGCACGGCCGGAGGCGGAGGTGCGCGTATCGCCTGCTGGCAGTGATCACGATGATTTGCCTGCTAGCACCACTGCGTGTCGACGATCTGGGCCGCAATCCCGGTCGACCTATCCATGGTGATCTCGCCCAGCACCCGGGCGCGGCAGGCGGACGGCTTGGGGGAGAGGGCGGTCTCAGGCATGCCTGATCCACTGCCGGTTTGGGTGATCCGCCTCCGGTGCTTGAACGGGTGGGTGGCCCATGACGCGGTAGGAACGGTTCATGGCGCATGAATGCACGCGCATGTTCTCGGGGAGTGATCTCGCGGGCTGCGGGAAACTATTGATCATTAACTCGCGTTGCGCCTGGTCAAAGGATCTCGTGAACGTCCCACAACAGGCTGAAACCGCACGCACAGTGAGGGCCGACTGGCCATGGGTCAGGCATCGGCTCGCGGCCGCTTGCGCAGTGAGACACCACGGCCCCATGAGGGGCCCTAATCGAGAGGCAAGCCGAGGAT
>NZ_JBYIQW010000052.1:0-55440 GCF_057707815.1 Actinacidiphila sp. bgisy160 | reverse complement strand
GATCTCCGCAGCGTCCCATGCTTCGGCGACCTGCCCGCCAGACTCGATCCCCATACTCCTCCACTTGGCGCTTCCTCTCCGCGTCACCGATTCGCTGCAGCACGTAGTGCGGATACGCCTTCAACCCCGCCTCCTTGTTGCGCGGGCACCAGGCAGCGGCGTTCTCGCCGTCTCCTGCCTCCAAATAGAGGCGCTCCATCAATTCGCACGCCCTCGCGTTGCTGGCCAAGGCCATCGGTTCGGCCCATGCGATCGCTTCAGGGATCTGGCCCGCGGCCTCCGCCAGGTCCGAGATCCAGCCCCAACTGTTCTCCTCACCCAGCTCTGCCGCCCGTTGATACCAGACCAACACCTCGGCCGGGTCCTGGCCCCTTTCGCGTGACAGCTGTGCGATCGCGACCGTGGTGTCCCGATCCCTGACCGGTCGCACATCAGCCAGCCGAGTACCTCTGCCTCCACTCCGGCCTGCTCACTCTTCCGCTTGATGGCCCTCTCGTCACGTGAGCGCTTCATCGATCGGCCCTCGGTGTAGGACGCGGCGCGGTGGAAGGTCCGGTACCCGGGAGAGCGGTACCGCTTCGCCGCCATGACCACGCCGACGGCGGGGTCAAGCGGGTCGGCGCGCTCGACGAGGTGGACGTCGGCCTCCTTGCCGGTCTTCAGGACGCCGAGCTCCGTGTCGATCGCGCTCTGCGAGGTCGCCACCCAGTCCGGTAGAGGCTCGGGGCCTCGGCAGAGGCGTTCGACGCTGAGCCTCGACCAGCACTGGCCGTCCTCGAGGTCGTCGTAGGAACGGAAGTCGAAGACGAATCGGTCGTCGACGTCGCCCAGGTCGTCCGGCGGCGGGACGCAGCAGTAGGGGTCGGTGATGAAGCCGTCAGGGAATGCGGGGTGCTGAGGGTGCTGCGAGAGATCGTCGCGAGACATCGCACTCCGGGAAGACCGCCTTGATGCGGCGTTTGCGCAGGTGGGCGCGGTTAGCGCGGGAGGAGTAGGCCTAGGCACTGTTTCTTGGATCATGTGCGGAGCCAGATCACCAGTGATGCGACGGTGACGGTTCCGAGGTAGGTGTAGGCGCGTTTGTCGTAGCGGGTGGCCACTGCCCGGAAATTCTTGAGGCGGTTGATCGCCCGCTCGACGACGTTGCGCTTCTTGTACCGCTGTTTGTCGAAGCCGGTCGGCCGACCGCCGGCCGAGCCGCGTCTACGGCGGTTGGCTCGCTGGTCCTTGGGCTCGGGAATGGTGTGCCGAATCTTGCGTCGGCGCAGGTAGCGGCGATTGCTGCGGGAACTGTACGCCTTGTCCGCACTGACGCTGTCCGGCCGGGAGCGAGGCCGACCGGGCCCGATGCACGGCACCGAGATCTTGTCCAGCACGGCCTCGAACTGCGGGCTGTCGCCGCGCTGCCCTGGCGTCAAGACGATCGACAGCGGACGGCACCGACCGTCGGCCGACAGGTGGATCTTCGTGGTCGCCGCGCGAACGGCCTAAGCACTCGCCTGCTTCACCACCTCCGCCAGGCGGACGGACAGGCTCCGAAATGTCGGATCGCCCAGGTTTGCACCGCCGTGGGGCCCCTTTTGAGGAACAATCACCGGCGGGGCGGCTTTACGGGCACCGGCGGCATGCTGATGGGCCCGGGCCGTTGTGGAGTCCACCGACACATCCCAGTCGATCCTGCCCGCGGCGTTCTCGGCCGCCTGCACCCGCGCCAGCAACATTTCCCACGTACCATCCGCCGACCAGCGACGATGCCGCTTATAGACCGTTTCCCACGGTCCGAAGCGTTCCGGCAAATCCCGCCACGGCACACCGGTCCTCGCCCGGAACAGCACCCCGTTGATGACCTTCCGGTGCTCACTCCACCGACCGCCACGTGTACCGCCACGAGGCAGGAGCGGCTCCAGCCGCCCCCACTCCGCGTTCGTCAGATCTCCTCGGCCAACCACACTGAACAGCCTCAACCCACGCGCGTGATCACTTCAGGAGATCCGAGAAACAGACCCTAGTCGCCCCGCCACGGCGGTGGGCCGGGTGCGGGGACGGCCGACCGGCAGACGGACCCGCACGTTGTTCAGCACCGGGATGGACTGAAGGCTGTCGGCGGCCTGCCCGGCGGTCAGGACGATCGCCATCGGCCGACAGCGCCGGTCGGCGGCCAGGTGAATCTTGGAGGTCAACCGGCCGCAGGACCGGCCGCTCCCCGACACTCGGGACATCGTGCGCTTCAGCTCACGGCCGTCGGCTGTTCCGCAGCGGCGAGCACTGATAGCGCAGCCCCTTGCCCACGATCCGGAACCGCTCGCGACCGGCCGCCGAGAACGGGTTGGGCAGCTCGAACACCTGACGGTGCTCCGGGTCCAGAGCTGCGGTGATCAGCAGGATCCGGTACCGACCGCCACGCGCGTGGGTGCGCGCGGCATCCACCTCGGACGGCCCGAACTCGAACTCCACTCGCTTGCCGACGGGTTCGCTCAGCGCCTTCACCTCGTACAACCGTGTGGTGCCACGCCAGGCGACCTCGAAGTCGTACCCCAGGCTGTCCGATGCTTCCCGGTCGCCGTTGATGACCGCGGCGTACCCAGACCGCCAGCGCACCTCGGGGTAATGGCGCTGGAGCCAGGCCCGTGCCACGACCTCCCCGACCAGACCGATGGCCGACCGCTGGTCCTCACTCACCTGGTGCAGACGGGCCACGACCACCCGCGACGAGCCGGAACTCCCGCCCCGCCCGGGCTGGGGCACCGGCGCGACCGTGTCCAGGCGTACCTTGCCGGACTGGGCGAGGAAGGCTTCGTCGACGGTCCTGGAGGCTAGGTCCGCGATGGCGGAGAAGTGGTCGCGTCCCACGGCGACCTCCTTCTCGCCGATCATGATCGTGGCCGGGCCCGCCCCGCGTGATCCGGCGGTGCCCTGCGCGGGTCCGGTCCGGGGCGTCAGGTCGGCGGGGGTGAGGCCGAGGAGCCCCGCGTCGGCTGTGAGCGGCATGCCGGTCGGCCAGCCCACACCGCGCCGCACCACGTCGAGCAGTTGTCTCTCGCTCAGCTCGATGAGGTCGCTCAGGCCGGAGCCGTCGAGGAAGGTCCGCGCCTCCAGCAGGGGCGCGCCCTGCCAGCCGGTTGGTACGGGTGCTCCGTGCCGGCGGCACCAGGCGGACACGAGCCGGGCCAGCGCCGGAACCAAGGGGTCCAGTGCGGCGGTGTTGAGTTCGCGGAGCCGGTCGACGGGTGGGAGATCGGTGGTTCGCCCGAGATCGTCGTCGGCGCCGTGCGAGCGCAGCCAGGCCTGTGCCCTGGCCCGCATCTCGTCCTCGGGCGGGGTGACGAACCGGGGCAGCCAGTCGGGGTCCGGCAGCAGGTCGTGGAGTCGACGGGCGCCAGCGTACGCGGAGAGGTCCGCGCCGTCGCGGGCCGCCGCCACATACCGTTCCCGCAGCCGGTCCACCAGCGTGCTGGCGTGGCCGCGTACGAAGTCGCCGAAGGCCTGCTCGTGGAGATCGGGGTGGGAGTAGGGGGCGTAGCCGGGGCCGAGCGTGGTGAGCGCCTCGTTGAACCGCTGGAAGTCCAGGCCCAGTTCGTCGCGGAGTTCGGCAGGTGTGGAGCAGGAGCGGGCGAAGGCGACGAGTTCGGCGGCCGACACGGGCAGCGAGACGGTGTACCGGCCGACGATCTGGACGAGTTCGTCCTCGCCTGCCGCGCGGTCGAGCGCCCGCGCACTCTCCTCGTCCCATGCGGAGCCGAGGAGGCAGCACAGGGCCGGGCGCAGCAGTCGTACCGTGTCGTGCACGTCTCCCGTGAGATTGCGTCTGATCTCGGCGACCTTGGCCTCGGTCGTGTCCAGTGCCATCGCCAGGGTGCGGTCGTCGATCCTTTGGGGATCATGGGTGTCGAGCTGCCGTTCCAGCTTGACCAGGATCAGCTCCAGCGCGTCCTGCAGCCCCGGCCTGCCCAGCAGTTGGGCGAGCGCGGACGTGCACGCCTGCAGTTCGTCCCAGCCCTCCTCGCTGCGCCAGACGACGACCGTGGGATGGTTGGCGTCCGGCAGCGGCAGCGCGCGGGTGGTGGGCGGTGGTTCGGTGAGCACGCCCGAGATGACGACCTCCACAGCGTCGGCCCGGACGACGCGCACGGTGCGCAGCCGCTCCAGCAGGGCCCGCACACCGCGCTCGCTGCGGCGCAGGAACGACCCGGACTTCAGTTCCACGGCCAAAGCCACCACCGTGACGAGCCATTCTCTGCCGTCGATGAGCGTGTCGGCGTGAACAGTCGGGGTGATCGGTTCACCGTCGCTGTGGCGGATCTGCACATCGGTCGCCGACGTGCGCAGGGTGCGGATGCCGTGCGCGTCGGCCATCTCTACGATGGCGTCCCCGCTCTCCGGTCCGGCGACCAGGACGGGATGGCCCGCCAGTTCGACGAGTGCATCCTTCAGCGGCGCCTGCTCGTCGCAGACGTGCACGGGCACGTCCTCGGCCGTCGGTACGAAGGTGCCGAGGGCGTTGCCGCGACTAACCACGAGCCGTACCTCCTCGCCGGTGAGCCACGGCCAGCGGGTGTTCTGCGCGAGGTGAGACCACGCCCGCCCGTAGTGCTTCTTGAAGGAGACGCTGAGGTGCGTCGGCACGTCGCCCCGGTGGAGGATCTCGCCGAGGTGCTTGACGGCCGCTCCGGCGTGCCGAGGGTCCTCCCAGCTCCGCAGCCCGCACTGGCGGAGCCTCGTGGCCGCGACCTTGTCGGTGAGAAGCCGCCGGGTCGGCAGCGGCAACGAGGGGACGAAGCCGGGTAGTTCCCCGTCGGTGCTGAACCACGCCTCGCCGGGGGTGACGAAGGCCGGGCCGTCCGACTCGGCGTCCTCCACCGGAAGCCAGGGCGTGCGGCGGAGGAAGGACGCGAACGGTGTGGGCCAGGAGTGCTCGTCCCTCTTGTGCGGGTGCTCGGGCCGGTACACGGTGACGTCGAAGACCTCGTCGCCCCAGGTGCGGAACCCCAGGATGAGCAGTTCGGCAAATTCCCGCCGTGTGGTGGGGCCGAGGTCCGCCACCTCGGTCGCTCCCGGGAGATGAACCAATGGCCGCTGGAACGCGTAGGGCGTCCACGGGTGGGCGAACTTGGTCCACCGGGACCGTACATCCGCCGTCCACACAGGCCCCAGGCCGTCGCCGAGGCCGAACCGCTGGGCCAGGCCACGGGGTGCCAGATCGTTCCCCTGCTGGGCTCCCAGGCGGTCCCCGACAACGGACAGCCGCAGTCCGTCGACCACGCCGACGGCCGTGAGGAATTCGAGGTACGCCTCCCGGTCCCGGACCGGCGCGGGCCAGTCGTCGGGGCCGCTGATCCAGTGCCGCCGCTGGTCCGCCAGCTCGGGGATCCGGGAACCGCCCGCTTTGAGGAACCTCTCCAGCCGCTGCGCGCCTTCGGTGCCCCAGCCCGGTGAGTACGAGCAGCGTGCCGCCCTCGCCCAGCCGCCGTCGGTGAGCGGCACCCGGAAGGCGATCCGCGACAGCCGGTCGCGCTGCCCCGGCGTGAGCGCCGGGAACTGCCGCAGGGCGAAGGTGAGGGCGTCGCGGCTGAGGGCCTCCGAGGGCCGTGCCCCGAGCAGGTCGTGCAGCGCGTCGAGGACCTGGTCCAGCTGGTAGGAGCGGACCAGCCCGCCCCGCAGCAGGAAGTCCCGTCCGGGGCTCTCCCAGGTGATGTCGGGGTGGGTGAAGGCGATACGGCGGCGCAGCGCCTTGAGGTCGCCGGGGACGCGGGTGCCGGCGACGTCGTGCTCGTCCCCGGGGTGGAAGAAGACGGTGCCTTCCTTCTGGCCCTTCTTCCCTTGCTCCGCCGCGCCGCCGAGCGCAGGCCGCAGGCCGCCGTCCTGGTCGAGGATGATCCGCCGACCCCGCAGCGCGGTGTGCTGGCCGGTGAAGGCCTGGGCCAGGTCGTTGTAGAAGTCCGCCCAGCGTGGGCTCGGCGACTCGCCACCTTCTGCCCGGATCTCCTCGGCCACCGCCTCGGCCCAGTCGGCGGTCCTGACCAGCGGAGGACGCAGGGCCCGGGAGACGACCGCCTTGGCCAGCCGGTCGGCACGGGCATGCCGGACCTGGCCCGCGGAGGCGGCCAGCAGATGGGCTCCGGCCCGCGCGAGCGCCCCGGCAGTGAGGACCCGCCAGGGGCGGCGGCCGTCCGGCCAGGCGTAGGTGTCCCGCAGGGTGCCCCAGGACTCCCCGCCCTCCAAGGGGAGGAACGGCTCGACGGCGAGCCGCCCGTCCACCGCCTTGCCGAGGCGGGCCGGGGTGTCCCAGCACATGAGGTCGAGGACGAAGTCCCCGGCGCGGGCGTGCGGGGTCTCGGTACGCAGGTGTCTGGCCGATTCCACGCAAAGAACCGCCAATTGGTCGAGCAACAAATCGTTGAGGGCCACCGCCTCGCTGATGTCGAGCCGGGCGAGCTTGGTGAAGAACGGCGCGTGGGCGTGGCCCGGAAACGGCGCAGAGGACGCCTCCGACATCGGGATGAAGGTGTACATCCGGCCGTTCCGCGACAGCGGCCGGTCCAGTCGGAGCGCAACACCGACCCACGCCTCGCCCTGCCAGTCCCGCCATTTCGCGTCGATCCCATGGACGTCGACGCTGCGCTCGATCGCCACGCGCAGCGCCTCGGTGTCCAGGGTCCGCCGTGCCAGCAGATACCGCCCGGCGTCACCGAGGTCGACCTCGCTGATCCAGTCCGCGGTCCGGGACGCGACCAGGTCGCAGGGGCGTTGGGCACGTGACAGCACATGTCGTGTGCCGCCCTCGGCCCCGTCACGGATCTCCACGACCAGTTCCCGCACGCGGTCGAGGAAGAGTAGTAGGGGCGCCTTGTCGTCCACCACGTTCTCGGCCTGCGCCACGACGAGGCTCCAGGCGTGGTCGTTGCGCAGCGGCAGTCGTACGACGGTCGCGTAGCCGTCCGTGGCGAGTTCCTTGAGCACGGGGTCAGCAGCCTCGGCGGGCACCGGCAGTGCCAGCGGAGAGACGTCCTTGATCACCCGGGCGGCGAGGGCCGGGTCGTTGACGACGGCGTGGATGTCGTCCGGTCGGGCGAAACGGAAGCAGTAGCCGTCGAACGAGTCGGAGGCGGGCGACGCCTTCGAGTAGATCTCCGGCCAGTCGGTCAACTGCAGCACACTGCGGAAGCCGAGCCCCTTGTTGCCGATGCCCTCACCGGCTCCCTTGCTGGAGAGGGCCAGTTCAGTGATGGCCTTGAAGTTCTCCACGGTGAATCCGGTGCCTTCGTTGGCGACGTACAGGACACCGCCGCCGTCCTGGTGGCGCGTGGCCAGCACGGCGATCCTGCCGGTGCCCCCCGCGGCCAGGGCATCGTGTCCGTTCTGGATGAGCTCCAGGATCGTGCGGCCCTCGTACTCCTGGGCCGTGTCCTCGCTGACGGACTTCAGGCTCTCGGCGAAGCGCCAGTCTCCTCCCGCTCCGTCGAAGATCTCGATCCGCCGGCGTGTCAGGGCGGTGATCGCGTCCCCGAACCCCGCCCCTGATCCGCTGCTCCTCATCGGTGTGATTGCCGGTCCCCCCTCGCTGAACCGGCATGCCTGTGCGTGCCTGCCGGGAATCGTGCTCATCAGTGTGTCCGGAAGGGGGCACCAGCCACGTTTTCCGGCCAATTCTTTGAAAGCTCACATGTCGATGCGAGAGGGGGGTGGGGCCCGCTCGGTCCCCTGCGACGTCCGGGCACCCTCAGATGTGGTGAACGGCGGGACGACCGAAAGAAGCTCGTCGGCAGCCCGAATTGTCAGAGGCGGATGCTAGGGGCTGTCTGCGGTTGTGATCAAACGCGGGTTAAGCGAGAGCTGGTCATTCTCAGGGTCCCTCATGAGCCGGAGTGCATGCGCCACCGGACGGCGTCTACGGCACTTGGTCACAGGCCCTGTTCGGGCCTGGGCTCGGTCAGATAGACGCCGGCGAGCGTGCCGTCGTAACCCGCGGCCTGGGTCGCAGCCTCCAGGCTCGGGGAGTCCTTCCCTCCGACGTGGATCACCGCCTCGTAGTCCGCGCGAGTCAGTTCGCGCTCGACCCACTACTGACTTGTAATGCGTGATGTCGTGGGGTGCTGACAGGTCGTGATCGTCGCGGTACACCACGGTCATGAGGTACGCGCAGGGTGGTGGGCTGACTCACGAGCGGAGGGCGTTTCGCGAGCGGATCCGTCTGGACGCGGGTGAGATGTTCGCGGCTGGTAGCGACAACGCCGAGGTGGCGAGGGTGCTGCGGGTGCATGTGCGCTCGGTACAGCGCTGGCGGCGCGAGTGGGCCGAGCGGGGTGAAGCGGGCCTGGTCTCGAAGGGGCCGGCGTCCTTGCCCAAGCTCAGTGACGAGTTGTTCGTGAAGCTGGAGGCGGCACTGGCGTTGGGGGCGGTGGCGCACGGCTGGTCCGATGAGCGCTGGACGCTCGCGCGGATCAGGACGCTGATCGGGCGGATGTTCCACAAGAGCTACACCGTGCCCGGGGTGTGTCTGTTGCTGCATCGGCACGGCTGGTCGCCTCAGGTCCCGGCTCGCAGGGCGGTGCAGCGCGACGATGAGGCGGTCGCGACGTGGGTGAAGGAGACCTGGCCGGCCGTGGAACCACCGCGGCGGCGCTCGGGGCCTGGACCGTCTTCGCCGACGAGGCCGGGTTCTCGATGACGCCGCACACCGCCCGCACCTGGTCCCGCAGAGGTGTCACCCCGGTGATCCGGGTCAATGGCGGCAGCAGACGTCACCTGTCGGTGGCCGCTCTGTGCTGCTACAAGCCCGGCGAGCGGCCGCGGTTGGTCTTTCGGCACACCGGTGACCGGCGGGTCGACGGCCGCAAAGGCTTCTCCTGGAAGGACTTACGAGACCTGCTCACCGCCGCCCACACCCAGCTCGGCGGACCGATCGTGCTGGTCTGGGACAACGTCGGCCTGCACCTCAGTCGCGCGATGCGCGCCTGGATCACAGCCCGGGACTGGCTCACCGTGTTCCAGCTGCCGGCCTATGCACCCGACCTCAACCCCGTGGAAGGGATCTGGTCCAGCCTGCGGCGCACCAACCTTTCCAACATCGCCTTCACCGACTACACGCACCTGGTCACCGCAGTCCGCCGGGGCCTACGCCAGATCCAGTACCGGCCCACCATCATCACCGGCTGCCTCATCGGCACCGGCCTCGCCACAAGCCCCGGCGACATCACGCATTAATCCTCAGTAGTGTGCGCAACGGCAGCGGATTGATCTCGTTGCGGTCGCAGATCAACCGTCCAGTCGCGCCGGGCACCGCACTGCGGACACATCCCTCGGGGGGAGTTCGCCGATGCATCGCAGCCACCAGGCGAGGACGTCGGTGACGCCGTCCGCAGCGTCCAGTTCGCACCATCCGATGGCCTGCTGGAGCAAGGCATCGGTGTCGTGGCCAGCAGCGCGCTCGGCCTGGTCCAGGTGGCGGCGAGGGCGTCCCAGCCGGGCGCGATGCGTACGGAGTCGGCCTGCTCGGGCAAGGTGGTTTCGAGGGTGCCGGCGTACCACTCTCGTAAGGGTTCGGGAAGGCGACGGCCGTGCTCGCGCATCGCGTCCGTGGGGGCAGCGGCGGCTGATCGGTAGGCGCTGCACAGGTGTTGTGCGGCTCGTTGGGCGGCGGCTGCCTGCTGGACGTGACCGCGGGCGGAGTGCCAACGTTACGGCGGCGATGGTGACGAGGAGCATCGTGGACAGGAGCATCGCGGTGGTGCCGCCGTCTTCGCCTTTACCGAGGGCGTTGCCGGCGCGGATGACGCCGCGGGCGGCGGAGCGGATGGCTCCGTTGTCGGAACGCTCGGCGCGAATATGGGAGCGGGTGGCGCCTTCGAAGGCGCGAGCGGCCTCGGCGAGTCCTCGGGTTGAAGCCGGGGCTGGTCTGGGCGAGTGCGTCGAGGAGTTTGCCGACGCCGGCCGGCTGGGCCGCGGAGCACAACGACCTCCCGGATCGTCATGCACATGAGGTGTTTGGCCCAGGTGCCAGAGTGGCTCCCAACATGTGCGTAAACTCAGTCAAAGAACGCGCCCCCAACGCAAGTGATCACGGATTCATTGGGCGCCAGGCTGCCGAGCTCCGGAGGAAATCATGTCCGTAACCGCAGGGTCGACCCCGGTTGTCGTCACCCTTGCGGAGATCGCCCGCATCGCGGGAGTCGGACGCGCCGCCGTCAGCAACTGGCGTCGACGGTACGACAGCTTCCCCTCTCCTGTCGGCGGCACCGACACGAGCCCGCAGTTCTCCCTGCCGCAAGTCGAGGAGTGGCTCAAGCGGGAGAACAAACTCAAGACAGCGCCGAACCCGCTCGACCGGCTCTGGCCGGAATACGAGTCCCTGGGGGACCGAGAAACGACAGGCCTGCTGGTGGCCCAGGTGGGACTCCGGCAGAGCGGCGTCACGACAGGCAGGCCGGCGGCGGGGCCGCTCCTTGATCAGCGTCAGACCCGCCTGCTGGAGCGCACTCTGGAACTGGCTGATCCGGACCAGGAGCACGGGCCCTTCGACTTCCTTCTGGAGCGGTGGCTCCGGACGCACGTACGGCAGATCACGACGACTCCTGTGCAGCTGGCCGGGCTTATGGCGCAAGCCGCAGCCATGAACCACCCAGGCCCTGTACGGACCGTGCTGGATCCGGCCTGCGGGGCGGGGACGTTGCTCGTCGCAGCCGGCCGGCAGTGGGGTGCTGACCGTGCTGCGGGATTGCGTTTCCTGGGCCAGGACAGCGACGCGGTTCTGGTGGAGCTGGCCAAGGCGCGCCTGGCGATCGGCGGGTTCACCAAGCGTGACCTGTCCAACGTATCGTTGGCAGCGGGTGACACGCTGCGGGCCGATGCCCATTCCGGAGCGCAGGCCGATGTGCTCCTTTCCGACCCGCCGTCGAACGAGCGTGACTGGGGCCACGCGGAACTCGCCACAGACCCGCGCTGGGTCTATGGGCAGCCTCCGCGCACAGAGCCGGAACTCGCCTGGGTTCAGCATGCCGCGGCAGCTCTGGCTCCCGGCGGCGTCGCGGTTCTCGTGCTGCCGCCCGCTGTGGCGGCGCGCCGCGCGGGTCGCCGGATCCGGGCCGGTCTCCTGCGGTCCGGCGTGCTCCGGACCGTGATCGCCCTGCCTCCCGGTGCCGCCCCGCCCTACGGTGTCGGACTGCATCTGTGGATCCTGTGCGCGGACGGTGCCCTCGGCCGGGGCGGAGCGGACGGCGCAGAGCTCACCTTCGTGGACACCACACACGCCGCTCGTCCCGTGACCGCCGACAGGGGCGGCGTCGACTGGTCCGCCGTGACGGAGCAGATCGTGGGGGTCCTCGGCGGCACAAGCACGCTGGGAAGCGTCTCGGTACCCGTGGTCGACCTGCTGGACGACCAGGTAGACCTCACGCCTGCACGGCGTGTTCCGAGGACACGGGCCGCCACCATCGTCGACATCAGGCGCCTCTGGACGCGGTACGACGCGCACATGAGGGAACTGCGCGATGCCACCGACGCCCTGTCCGCACTCGTACCCGCGGACGACGGCGAGACGGTTCCGCTCATCAGCGTCGGCGAGCTGGAACAAGCCGGAGCCCTGGAGATCCGGACCGGGCAGGGCCTGCCGGAGTCACTGGTGCGCCGCGGGGAACGCCAGGAGGACGAGGCGCGCGTCCTCACGGGTGCTCCGCTGTCCGGGCAGGCGCAGCTGTGGCTTCCGGCGTCGGTGGTCGCGGCGGGCGAGCGGGATGGCTCGCTCACGGTCACAGCCTCCCAGGACGTCATCGTCTCAGTGCTGGCCCGGGCCTTCGACGTACGGGTGGACGCCGACGCCCCGTCCGTCCTGGGGCCCCAGCTCGCGGCGCTCAGGGCGAATCCCGCGGTCCTCGACCCATGGTTCCTGTCCGGCTGCCTGCGTGCCCCGGCCAATGTGCACAGGGCCGGCACGCACGCATCCACCACGTCACGCATTGACGTACGGCGTATGCACATCCCAAGGCTCTCGCTGGAGGAACAGCGACGGTACGGGGAGATCCACCGGAAGATCACCGCCTTCGAACGCGAGATGACCGATATGAAGAGCGTGGGCGGCGAGCTGAGCCGGGCGCTGGGGGACCTGCTGGCCGCAGGGCACCTTCCCCGGAACTGATCCGGCTACGGCTCTGGCAGCCGGGCGAGGAGGTCGGTCACCTCCGCTTCGTAACCGGATTCCGCCAGCTCGAAGGCGACCTCGCGACAACGGCTCGTCAGCCGGCCGGAAACCGGTACGGCGACGAGCGGCAGCCTGTGCACCACTGTGCGCCAGCCGCTGAACGCCCCGGCGAAGTCCCCCTCGGGCATCAGGCACTCGGCGATCCCGAGGCGGGCCTCCAGCACGAGAGGATCCGAGGGGTCTCCGTTCCCGGCCACGTACTGGTACTGCTCCTTCGCCTCACCCGTACGACCATCCAGTCGAGCGGCATCGGCACACACCAGCCGCCCCTCCAGGACGATCGGCTCGCGGGCCCCCCAGTCCGCCACCGCCTTGGGCAGCAGGTCGTGGAGCTCGGCACAGCGGGCACCAGAACCGTCGGCGAGCAGTTCCGCCCGGGCCTGGGCGATCCGTCCCGCGAACTGGTTGCGCCCCAGCCACCCGCCACGACGGCGGACCGGACGCCGCGCTACGGCACGGGGGGTGGGCCGCGTGTCCGGCGGGCCGGCCACCGCGCTCTCCCGCAGGCGATAGCGTGCGGTCGGGTCCGGAGCCAGTTCCGGATCCGGGGCCGGGTCGCCCGGCTTCGGCAGGAAGTCACACAGGACGTCCAGCACCTCGTCGATGGTATCGGGGCGGTCCGCCGGAGTCTTGGCGAGGAGGTCCCAGACCAGGTCGTCCAGTTCCTCGGGAATGCCGACGTTGATGCTCCGCAGGCGCGGCGGCAGGTCCTCGAGGTGCTGGGTGCTCTTGTTCCGGTCCGGCTTGTCCTCGAAGGGCCGCTCCCCGGTGAGGAGTTCGAAGAGCACACAGCCGAACGCGTAGAGGTCCACCGAGGCGGAGATGTCCTGCTGGCCCCGCAGCTGCTCCGGAGCCATGTACCCGGCGCTGCCCGGGGTCTCACCCAGTGCGGTGTAGCGGGTCGCATCGGGATCGGTGAGGTGAGCGATGCCGAAGTCCAGCAGCTTCACCGCTCCGTCCGCGCAGGCGATGACCACGTTGCCCGGTTTCAGGTCGCGGTGCACCACGCCGTTCGTGTGCGCGTGTGCCAGGGCTTCGGCGACCTGGACGGCGACGGCGACAGCGGCGTCGAACGGGAACGGCCGGCGCGTGTCCAGGAATTCGCGCAGGCTGATCCCCTCGACGTATTCCATGACGAGGTAGGACTCCTCGCCCTGGTAGCCATGGTGCAGCAGACGCGGGATCCCGGGGTGCTTCAGCTCCTCGAGGATCGCACCCTCGCGTTCGAACCGTTTCAGCAACTCGACCCGGTGTCGCGCGCGCTCTGCAGGGGTGAACCGGCCCTGCGTGTAAGCATCGAGCCGCAGCACCTTGACGGCGGCCAACTGCCTGGTCACCAGATCAGTGGCCGTCCAGATGGTGCCCATGCCGCCCTGGTCGAGCGCTTCCTCGACTCGGTAGCGGCCGTCGAGGACTTCCCCGGCTTCCACGCCTCACCCCCGGCTGTTCATGACACGGTGTCAGCCACACTGTAGCGGTTCACGGATCACATCGAACGAATCGCTTGACTGAGTTCACAGAAATACGCTTCCCTGGGTGTGTTGGCGCTCTCGTCCCACCACACCCGTAAGGGGTGCATCGTGCCGCTCCACCTGCCTCCACCCGGAACGAACGGAGACATCCGGCTCATCCGCACCTCGCTGCCACTGCTGCGCGAGGACCCTCAGGACTGCCCGCGCGGCAACGCCCTGCGCGCCAGGGCATTGCTCGCCCAGGTTCCGCCGCGCCGGCGGGGGAAGCCCGTCGAGGACTTCGCCCTCGGGCCGGTCATGAGCGTCCTGGACGCGGTCGAGCACGAGGGAGAGGACGCCGACAGCGCCTTGACGCGGCTTCTGAGGCATCAGAAGTACCATGCCGGGCACGTAAGTTGGGCAGAATCAGCCGTTCGGTCCTACCTGCTGGCGCGCGCGGAGCGCGAAGCGCAGCGGCGCGCGCTCGGGCGTCCGCCGACCCTGCCGGTCCGCGCCCAGTGGACAGCCATCACCGAGAGCGAGGTACCGGACGCCCGCGGGGCGATCCGCTACGAGCGCACGGCGTGGGGACGACGGTACGCGTCCGCCGACGGGTCGGAGCGCGAGATGTGGCTGCTGTCCGTGAATTCCGTCAAGGGGGACCGGCCGCCCGCCGAGATCGCGGAAGCGGCGGCCGTGGCTGCGACGGGCATCCCCTCCCGGTCGGCCTTCCGGGACATCTTCCGTCCCGCCGCCGGCAGCACCGTGCGCCCGAGGCGGGTCCGGATCATCGGCATCGGCTGCGGCAGCGATGATCACGACGTGCTGGCCGACTGGGATGTCGACGAGGCCGAGCGGCGGTTCGCCGAGCACGCCAAGCCCGTGCTACGTCGGGTGATCGAGGGCGACCGGCTCAACCCCGGTTCCAGCTGCACGCGCTGCGAAGGTCTGGCTGCCTGCGCGCAGCCGCCCCGGGCTCCTGGCGTTCTCGGGGTTCCCGGGCCGCGCCGCCCTCGCGCCCGCCGCTCCGTGTCCGCGAGCGACCTGCGCGTCCATGCGCGCTGCCCGGCGCAGTTCCACCTCACCCGTGTACTGCACCTGAAGTCGGGGGACCCGGAGAGCGAGCCCATCCGCAGGGGACGTGCCGTCGACGAGTGGCTCAACCTCCTTCACGGGAACGGATGCTGCCGCACGGCCCCCCTCCCGGATGCCCTTCCCGGCCTCTCCTCCGCCGAACTGCCGACCGCCCTCGCCCTGCTCGCCGAGCACCAGCGGGCCTGCCCTCTCGATGGCCTGCCGTCCGACGAGGCCGTACGGGTGCAGCCACGCCTGACCGCGTACGACCCCGAGCTGGATGTCGTCCTGATCGCCGACCCCGACCTCCTCTACACCCGCTCCGGAGGCTGGATCTGGCACGAGACGAAGACGGCTGCAAAGCCTCCCTGGGAGGGACGCGCGTTGATGGAGACGTACCCGCAGCTCGCCTTCGCGGTGCTGATGATGTCCGCCGGAGTACCCGGTGGTGATCCGCGCCGGTCGCTGATCGAGCTGGAGGTGCTGTACCTGGACGCGGAAGGCACCGGGAAGTCGCGCTGCGAGGAAATCGATCCCGGTGATCCGGACACCCTCGCCGAAGCACGCCGCATCATCGCCGGGCTCGCCGGCCCCTGGGCGGTGGACGAGACCTACGCACCGACGCCCGGCGGTCACTGCGGCGGCTGCGACATGATCACCCACTGCGCGGCCGGCCGCGCGCATCTGGAGGCACGGTGACGGCGACGACCGACAGCGGCATGCCGCCGCACGACGCCGACTGGTCAGCCCATCGCGGCATTCCCCTGATGCGCACGCTGGCCACCGCTCTCACGGTGCTCGACGCGGCCACCGGCCCTGACGCCTTCACCCTGCCCTACCCGCCCGAGGTGCAACGCGCCCTCGACCGGACGGTGCTGGCCTGCCTGGAGCGCGGGGCCGAACCTCCGGTGAGTCTTCCAGACCTGCTGTCGTGGTGCAGCGAGCGGCCGGTGGCCGACTGGCCGGTGGATCTGTCGGCCGAGGCGGCCGGACCAGACGATCTGCTGCTCGACCCGGACTCCTCACGCCCGACCGAGCTGTGCTACGAGTGGGCGGAGCAGTTCTCCGACAGCGCGCTGGTTCTCTACGACCGTGAGATCGTCCGCGCCGCGCTGCGGTTGTGCCGCGAGTACGGCGAGGAGGACGCGTACACCGAGTTCCGGCGGCTCCTGGTCACCCGGCCCGTCCTCACCTCGGCCGAGGAGTGGGCCGTGTCGTTGGACCATGTGCTCGACCCGGTGAAGGAGCTCCTGAGCCGCATCTACCGCCCCGTCCCGGACAGCTATTTGCGCGGTGACGTCTACGCGACCTGCGGCCGGTGTCTCACCCTGCTGACGCCGCTGCCCGACGGCGGCTGGTGGTGCGAGCGGGACCGCTGCCGCCGCCGGGGCCGGCCGCCGGTGGGGCGCCGCATCCCGCAGGAGGAGGCCGGTGAACTGCTCCAGCTGGCCAGGCCGTTGCGTCAGTTCATCACCGGTCCGGGGCGGGCGGAGGTGCAGCTGGAAGGGCGGCTCACCGGGCTCGGGCTGAAGGTCCGGATGTGGCCGGCGTACGACGCCTACGACATGCACGTCACCTTCCCCGACGGCTGGGTCTGGGCGGTGGACGTGAAGGACTGGGCCCATCCGGCGTTCCTGGGGCGGGCCGCCCGTCCGGTGCCGCAGGAGCCCCGGTACGACGAGGCGTTCTGGGTGGTGCCGCAGGACCGCGTCGACGACCGGCCGGGCTACATCGCCACGTACGAGCGCAACCGCCCGGCAACCGCGTGCCGTGTTCCGTTGCTCACCGACACTCACCTGCTCGCCCGCGCCGAGGACCGGCTCGCGCGGGTCGGCGGAGCCACGCGTAAGGAGGAGACCGGCGATGCGTGACCGCGACAGCTGGCACCACCCGGTCAGCCGGGAGGTCGCCCGCTTGTGGGACGAGGTTCCCGACGAACTCGGCGATGTGAAGCCCGGCCTGCTGTGCCAGGCGGAACTGGCCCTGCGGATCCTGGAGCGCATCGCGCCGGACGAGCCCGCCCGCGGTGCCTACGTCCTGCTCGGCGGTTACGAGTTCGCCGCCGCCCGGGGATACGTGTCCTGTCCCGAGCACGAGGTCATGCTCGGCGCGGGTCGTCATCTGCTGTGGCACCTGCGCCGCGGCCGCGCCTGGGAGCGCACGCTGGAGACCTACCGGGCCCTGCCGGACCGGCTGCGGGCCTATGAGGTCCTCGCGCTCGACCGGCCGGCGCGACGGCGTGAGCCGACCGTCGCCTCGGACCGGTTCGCCGTGTACGAGGCCGCCCTCGCCGCCCTGCCGCCGTTGGCCCGCAAGGAGCTGCCCCTGGCCCCGGCGGGGCGCGCCACCTTCGTCGACCGGCGCCGGCCCGCCTCCGTGACGTTGCCCGAGGAACTGCGTCCCGACCCGGTTCCCGGTCATGATCCGGAGGCGGGGCGGCCGGGAAACGGTGAGCCGCTCACGGTCAGCCGGGCCGACCTCGTCGAGACCGCCCAGTGGATGGACGCGACGGAGCGGGAGAACGAGGTCGAGAACCCAGGTCACTGGGAGGACCGCCTCACCGAGCTGCACATCTTCCCCCGTGATGCGGACGGGCTGGGCTTTTCGCAGGAAGGCGATCTCCACCTGGACGGGCCGCTGCACCTGGCCGGCATGGTCGGTGCGGGCAAGTCGACCTTGATGACGCTGATCGCGGTCTGGGGAGCCCGCCGGACTCCGGCGCTGCGCACCACGCTCGTCGTGGGCGATGTGGCCGAACAACTGCGTCTGACCGCTCTGCTCCGCGATCTGGGGCTGACCGCCACGCCGGTGCTGGGTCTGACCACGCGAGAGACGCATGTGCAGCGGCTGCACCGACGGCTCGCCTCCCGCGGCTTGCACAACGTGCTGGACCACGACGACCCGGGCTTCGACCACCTGAGCACCGTCTGCGTGGTGGACGCCCTGCGCGACACCGAGGCGGCACAGCCCCTGCGGTTCGTGGACGCGCCGTGCACCTCGCTCCACCCGGAGAAGAAGCGCACTCGCGACGAGAACCCGGATTCCGGCGCGCTGCCCGAGCCCTACCGGCCGGGACAGCGGCGGTCCCCGTCCGAGGGCGACCGCCCGGCGGAGGTGAAGGGATCCCCGCACGGGTGCCCCCTGTGGTACGCGTGCCCGCGTCACCGTGCGGCCCGGGAGCTGGTCGACTCTCTGATCTGGGTGGCCAACCCGGCAAGCCTCGTGCAGTCGGCCGTGCCGCGCCACCTGGGCGAGGAGCGGCTGCGCCACCTGGAACTGGCCTGCCTGCGCAGCGACATCATCGTCGTGGACGAGGCCGACTCGGTGCAGATGAAGCTGGACGAGATCTTCGCGCCGTCGGCGACGCTGGTCTCTCCCGGCCCCGAGTCCTGGCTGGACCAAGTGCAGACCCACCGTATCGAGGAGCTGTCCCGGCAGGGCCGGCTGCCGCTCACCGACCAGGAGGTCGAGCGCTGGTCCGCCTCGCTCACGGTTGTCCATGCCGCCACGGACCGCCTGTACAAGCTGCTGATCTCCGACGCCGACCTGCGCGAGTGGGCTGACATCGAGTATTTCAGCCCCTGGACGCTCCAGGAGAAGCTGCTCGGCTCCTGGTTCGCGCAGGACTCCGATGCTGGCGTCCCGGACGGCGTGTCCGACGAATCGGAGCTGTACGAGGCGTACGAGGACGACGTTCCGGAGCCCGAGTCGGCCGGGCCGGAGGTGGACGCCCACCGGGCCGAACTGACCGAGCGGTTCGACGACTTCCGGGATGATCCCCTGGGCGGCCGGAGCCCGTACGGCAATCTGACGGACGAACTGGTGCGTCTCGTTCAGGACCTGCTGACCACACTGTCCTCCTCAGGCACGCGTGAGCGGGTCCTCGCCGTGCTGCGCCCGCTGCTCGCGGACACCCCCGCGTCCGTGCGGGCCCAGGACGAGGCGTGGCTCGATCTGACGGCCCGGCGCCTGGAGTTCATGCTGCTGCTCAGCGCCCTGCACCAGCGTCTCGAACGGCTGGTCTTCCTCTGGCCCCAGGTGGAGGCCGCCCTGCACCTGGACTCGACCGGCAACGAGCTGTCCCGCCGTCCGCCGCTCGACTACGCCCCGCTGGTCCCGGAGGCTCCGATGGGCAACGTCCTGGGGTTCCAGTACCTGCCGGACGAGCGGGAACGCGATGTCGAGGGGCGGCACAGCGGCACCCTACGCTTCTTCAGGTGCGCGGGTGTGGGTCGCGAACTCCTGCTCTCCCTGCCCGACGTGGGTGCCGACCCTGGCCGCGGCCGCAGGGGTCCGCACGTCGTGCTGATGTCCGGCACCAGCTGGGCGGGCACCTCGACACGCGCGCACGTGGTCGCCCCGGTGGGCGCGGTGCTCACCCCGTCGCCACGGTCCCTCAAGGCCGTGAGCGAGTCGGAATTCAGTACGCACTTCCTGTACGACGACGAGGGGCGCCCCCTGAGCCTGTCGGGCACCGAGCCGAAGGCCCGGCCCGCGGCCTGCCGGGCGATGGTCAGCCGGCTCGGGTCGCCCGGCCGGGGCGGCGCCCCGAGCCCGTTGGAGCAGGAACTGGCCAGGGTCGCCGACAGCCGCCGGCGCCGGGCGATCCTCCTGGTGGGCAGCTACAAGGAGGCGCACACCGCGGCGGAGGTCCTGCACGAGATGGAGCGCTGGCACGGCCGCGTGCGGGTGCTGGCCGCCGACGACGCGGACCTGGAACAGGCCGTACGCGGCTCGGCACCGCCCAAGCCGGAGGCGGATCGGGTCACGGCGCTGCGCCGGGGTGATCTCGCCACGTTCGCCCAGGACCCCACGGCGGAGATCCTCGTGGCCCCGCTGATGGCGGTGGAACGCGGGCACAACATCCTCAACGCCCAGCGCAACGCGGCCTTCGGCACGGCCTTGTTCCTCGCCCGGCCGCATCCGCGCCCGGACGACCTCGCGCTGGCCGTGTTCGCGATCAACGACTGGGCGGCCCGTTTCGCCCGCGACGAACCCGGGCTGCCGCAGGGCACGTTCGGCAAACTGGTCATGGCCGCGGCGGACCTGGACGCGGCCGGGCGGGCCTTCCGGCACGTGGCGCGCGCCGAGTGGCGCCGGCTGCTGTCCCGCCGCTACATCTACTCCCGCCTGTCCGACCACGAGAAGACGTCCTTCACCTGGGACCAGCTGGTGACGATCTGGCAGGTCATCGGCCGCCTGGTGCGGGGCGGGGTGCCCGCCCGCGTGGTCTTCGTGGATGCCCGGTTCGCGCCGCGTACGGCCGAGTTGCTCTCACCCGGCGCCGCGGCGGCGCCGCTGCCGCGGGAGGACGGCCTGCTGACCGGTCTGCGGGACGTGCTCGCCCCCTACTTCGCGGAGGGCGCACCGCCGCCCGACTGCTCCGATCCGGCGGACCCCGCGGTCGCCCGGCTGCTGTACACGCCGCTGTACAAAGCGCTGCGCGAGATCGAACACCGCACGTCCTGACCTTCACCAGAGAGGACCGGCCCATGGCTCGCCCTTACGACTCCATCCGTACCGCCACCGCACGTCCCGTCTCCTCGGACGCCTCGGTGGTCGAGCGGTACCGCGCGCTGCCCTTTCCCGAGGAGTGGACCGGGGCGCTGCTGGCCCTGTGCAACGCGGGCCGTGACAAGCCGCTGGAGACGGTGCCCACGTTCCGTATGGACCAGGTCGTGCAGGCGCTCGCCCCCGACGTCCTGGTACGGCCCCGTCCCAACCGCCACCGCGGGGAGGGCCGGGACTTCTGGCTGTACGCCCCCGAGAACGTGCCCGATCCGCTGCCCGACGTGGCGTTCAGGGGGCTCCTCGCCACCTGGCTGAAAGACCTGCGGTCGGAGCCCGAGTTCCGCTCGCTGCTGTCCGAGACCCGCTCGGCGCTGCTGGAGAACCCGCCCCGGTGGCAGGAAGGAGTACCGGTCGAGCTGCTGCGTCAGCAGCGGCCCACCGACGGTGGCACGGCCGCGCCGGAGCCGCGTCAGTTCCAGTTGTCCACCGACTGGCTGGCCCGGCGGATCCTCGCCCTGGAGCCCTACGACTTCGGGGGCGGGCGGCTCCGTTTCCGGGCGATGCCGCGCGGCCCGATGGACCGGGGCGCCGAACTCGTCTCGCAGGCACTGGAGTTCGAGGGGAGCCGGGGTTCCGAGTGGTTCTCCGTCGTTCTGAACATCACGTTGCAGACGGTGCCGTTCGACTCGCTGCCCCGCTTCCATGTGCACAGTCATATCCGCCGGTACGCAACCCGGGTGAGTGCCAGGACGGGGCGGCTGTACCTGCCGTTCGGCCGCCGCACCACGGTGCTGCTGCGCCCGCGGGTGCCGTGGCTGCCCGGAGCACCGGCGAGCGACCGGTTCGCCGTGGCGCGGCTCGCCTGGAACCGCGGTGGGCACGACTGGGTCGGGGGCGGGCCCGCCGGGATGCTGCGGAACATGTCCCTCACGGAGTCGTTCCCGGACGCCGACGCCATCCTCACCGACCCGGCCGGCTGGCTCGCGGACGACATGCGCGCGGCCGTCCTTTACAGCACGGCCATGGGGACGCACGAGGTCGGAGCCGGTCTGATGACCGACCAGCGCTCGAAGATCGTGGAATGGGCCCTGCAGGCACTTCCGGAACAGCTGGAGCCGGTGCCCGCGCTGGCGCGCACCCGCCTGTCGGGCAGCACGCCCGGCAACCCCCGCCAGGAACCCTCCAAGGAACCGGCGAAGGCCGAGGAGGAGCGCAGGCGCGCCCAGGCCCGGCGGCACGGCACGGCGTTCGCGCTGCGCCATCTGCCCCAGGACCTCGCCCCGGGCGAACTCCCCACCCTGGAGGCGCGGTTGCTGTGGCAGACCCCGGTGATGCGGGACACCGCGGTCAACGCGCTCGTCACGCACCTCGATCTCAAGGGTGACGGCGGCGCGCCGGCTGCCGAGGAGGCCTATGACGGGACGGTGGTCCTTCAGTGGGAGTCCCCCGAGCTCACCGTGCGCCTGCACTGCCGCAGGCTCTCCCGCTCCCTCGGCCAGGACCTCGCCCTGCCGGAGGGGACCCGGCACTCCCGGGCCGCGGTCACCACGGCGATCCGCGATCGCCGCCGGGAGATGACGGCCTTCCTTGCCGAGGAGGGCGTCTCCTCACCCGCGCCCACGCTTGCCCTGGTGGAGATCGACCGGGCCAAGGACTTCTCGTCCCCCGGCCATGACGCGAAGTTCGCGCTGCGGCTGGGCTGCACGGACGCCGGCGTGCTCACGCAGTTCATGGCCGTGCCGAAGAAGGCCCAAAGCTACAACAGCGAGAAGAACAAGGAGTTCCGGGCGGCGAAGGCCTGGGACGACGGACTTCGGCAGCTGGGTGTGCGGGTCCACCCCGAGCACAGCCTCGGTGAACACCTGCCCGGCGGCCTGCGGTACGCGGCAGTGTGGATGGTGCGCAAGAACCGGCGCAGCCGCACCCGGTGGGCAGGGCATGTGCCCGTCGCCGTGCTGGTCACGCCGGAGCCCTCCGGTGAGGGGCTGGCCCGGGTGGAGGGCTGGGACGACGAGGCGCGTGCCTGGGTGCCGTACCCGGTGATGCTGCTGAAGCTGACCAGGCAGTGCGAGGTACCCAAGGACCTCGTCCCCGCGCCGCGCGACGGCGAGGCCCCGGTGACCCGTCCGTCCTGGTGGGCGGACATGGCTCAGCAGCGGCGGGAGACTGAGGAGTGGCTCCAGCGGGTGCGCCGCACGCTGCGCTCCACGCCGACCATGCTGCTGGCCCACGGGCAGAACATGCGCTCGCACTGGACGTGGCTGCAGGACGGCACCGTGGTCGCGGACAAGATCCGCGACGGCCACGCCCCCGCGCGCCGCCTGGATCCGGACCTGCGACTGGTGCGGGTGCGTACGGCGCGCAACCGGGAGACCGCCCAGTGGTGGGGCGTGAACCCTGGCGGCCCCAACGGCCTGGCCGCCCACCTGTGGACAGACCCGACCGCGGACCCCGACGAGGCCCGCGTCTTCTGGTCCACCACACCCAAGGCCCGCACCTTCAAGCTGTCGGTGGCCGCCGACAAGCTGGCGCCCCGCGTCAACACCAAGGGCAAGGTGACCATCGACACGGACAAGGCCGCGTGGAACCCCGGGCTGGTGGAGATCGCCGTTCTGGGGTGCCACCCCGGCGACGGTGACCTTCCTGAGGCGCTCGCGCTCGCCGCGCATCAGCTCCGGCAGGCCCCCGACCTGCCCGACGCACTGAGCCTGCCCCTGCCCCTGCACCTGGCGGGACTCGCCCAGGAGTACGTGCTGCCGACCCAGAACGAGGACGGCGGGGACGGCGGCGACGCCCACGACTCCGTCGCCGACGCCGACCCGGACACGGGGGCGGCCCCGGGCGTCGAGACGGCTCCCGAGCCGGAGGAGACAGACTGGGAGCAGCTCACTTTGGACATCCCGCCCCAGCCCACGCCCATGGAAAAAACGTATGAGGGCGAGCCTCGCTGACGATCCCGCTACTGCGCCCTGTCTGCCTGCCTGGCCCACTGGCGTACGGGGCGCGCGTCCGGTGCCATCGGGTGGTGGAACGGCCGACGGGGGTCGGGCTCGGCCCACGGCACCAGGGCGCCCTCCGGAGTGCCCGGACCGGGCAGGTGGGCGGCGAGGCGGCGGTAGACGTCGCCAGCGTGCGCAGGCCGGTCGACCGGTTTCTTGGCGAGCAGTTCCAGGACGAGGGTCTCGACGTCCTCGGGGAGATCCGGGCGCCGTACGCGCAGCGGCTCTGGGGGTACCTCCGTGTGCAGGCTCGGCACCATCAGCGGGGCCTCATGCTCGAACACCGGGCTGCCGGTCAGCATTTCGTGCAGCAGGCAGCCGAGGGCGTACAGGTCCGTGCGCGGACCGACCGGCTCGCCCATGACCTGTTCGGGGGCCATGTACTGGAAGGTGCCGAGCCGTTCGCCGGTCGTGGTGAGCTTGTTGGTGTCGCCGTCGAGGATGGCGGCGACACCGAAGTCGAGCACCTTGACCACGCCGTCGGTGCGGATGCGCACGTTGCCCGGTTTCAGGTCGCGGTGGACGACCTGGCGGGCATGGGTCGCGGCCAGCACCGAGCAGATCTGCACGCCGACGGCGGCAGCCTCCTCCAGGGTGAGCTGCTCCCGCTCGGCGATGTAGTCGCCCAGATCGAGACCTTGGACGTACTGCATGACGAGGTAATGCGTGCCGGTTTCGACACCCAGGTCGTACACGGCCGCGAGCCCGGTGTGGTCGAGCTTGGCGACCGCCTTGGCTTCGCGTTCGAACCGCGCGGCGTCATGCGCCAGTTGCGTCGGTGTCAGGCCACTCGCCGGGATCATGGTCTTCACGGCGACGCCCCGGCCCAGGTGTTCGTCGTCCGCCATCCACACCTGTCCCATACCGCCGTGGCCGATGGGGCTCTTGATGCGGTACCGCTTGTCGATGAGCGTTCCGATGTCCATAGGTGACTGAGTGTGCCACTGTCATGCACGACGGGGCATGACACCCCCCGCATGACAGTTCACACATTTGAGGGGCGTGACCCGTTGACTCAGTTCACAAATTGATGGTGTCATAGGAAGCCATATCATTGCGGCCCGCCACCCCTACCTCACCCGGTACGGTGAACGTGCAGGTCGGCGCAGGAATGAGTGAGGGTTTTGTGGACGTCTTCAAGGTGCACGAGCAGCTGATCGCCGACTACCGGTCCTTCACCACCAGTTCCGTCCTCGTGAAGAACGACCGCATCCAGAACACCGTCGACGAGGCGCTCGTCCAGGGCGACCAGTGGCCCGACCCGTGGCTGTCGCTCAATCCGAGCTTCGCTCCCGGGGGCACGGTGACCCAGCTCGTGCGGGAGGGACTGCTGCACCCGGAGTGCGAGCGGATCTTCCGCGTGGACAAGGAGAAGGACGGCTCCCTCCAGCAGGGCCGGCCCATCGCCTTCCACCGGCACCAGCGGGACGCCATCGAGGCCGCCCGCGCCGGTGGCAGCTACGTCCTGACCACAGGCACGGGCTCCGGCAAGAGCCTCGGCTACATCGTGCCGATCGTGGACCAGGTACTGCGGGCCAAGCAGGAGGGCACCGCTTGCGGCATCCAGGCGATCATCGTGTATCCGATGAACGCCCTCGCCAACAGCCAGCGATTCGAGCTGGAAAAGTTCCTGCGCCACGGCTACGGGGAGGGCAAGGAGCCGGTCACGTTCGAGCGCTACACGGGGCAGGAGAAGGAGGACGAGCGCGAGCGGATCCTCAAGGAGCTGCCGGACATCCTGCTGACCAACTACGTGATGCTGGAACTGATGCTCACCCGGCCCCGCGAGCGCAAGGCCCTGATGCGGGCGGCCGAGGGCCTGAAGTTCCTGGTCCTGGACGAACTGCACACCTACCGCGGCCGGCAGGGCGCGGACGTCGCGCTGCTCGTGCGCCGGGTCCGCGACGCCTGCGCCGCGCCGGACCTCCAGGTCGTCGGCACGTCCGCGACGATGTCCAGCAAGGGCACCCTCCAGGAACGACGCCAGGACGTCGCCGACGTCGCGACCACCCTCTTCGCCGCCGAGGTCACGCCGGACCGTGTGGTGGGCGAGACGCTGGTGCGCGCCACCCGCGACCACGAGCCGGCCGACGCCGAACTGACGGAGCGGATCAGGGCGAACGCGCCCTCGAGGGAGTACGACATCCTCAAGGACGACCCGCTCGCCTGCTGGATCGAGACCGAGTTCGGGCTGCGCACCCTCACCGAGGGGCCGGACGCGGGGACTCTCGTCCGGGCCGAGCCCACGACGGTGGAGAAGGCGGGCCGCATACTCGCCGAGCGCACCGGCGAGTCGTACGAGGCCTGCGTCGCCGCCATCCGCGACACGCTGCACGCCGGTTCGCAGGCCAAGAACGACGAGACCGGCCGGCCTCTGTTCGCCTTCCGGCTGCACCAGTTCCTGTCCAAGGGCAATTCGGTGTACGTGTCGCTGGAGGACGAGGAGACCCGGCACATCAGCCGCACCTACCAGCTCCGGGTGCCTGGCGCCAAGGACAAGATCCTGCTTCCGCTGTCTTTCTGCCGGGAGTGCGGCCAGGAGTACCTGACCGTCGCCCGCGAGGAGCGCAAAGACGGCTCCCTCGCCTTCCGGCCGCGCACAGAGGAGGACGAGGACAACGGCTACCTGTACGTGAGCGCCGAGCACCCTTGGCCCGACGACACCGGCAAGGCGATCGACGCCCAGCGCTTCCCGGACAGCTGGATCGTGACGGACGACAAGAAGGGCGGCGCCCAGGTACTGGCCGACAGCCGGCGCAAGCGGGTCCCGCAGCCGGTGTGGGTCAGGCCCGACGGATCGGTCGTCGACCGCGGGCAGGGCCTGTACGCGGCCTACATCCCCATGCCGTTCATGTTCTGCCTCAACTGCGGGGTGAGCTACGAGTCCCCGCGCGGCAACGACTTCGGCAAGCTGATGACGATGGACCGCGAGGGCCGCTCCACGGCGACCTCCCTCATCAGCTCCAGCATCGTGCGCCACCTGAAGGAACTCCCGGCGGACGAACTCGACGAGGACGCCCGCAAGCTGCTCACGTTCGTCGACAACCGGCAGGACGCCAGCCTCCAGGCCGGTCACTTCAACGACTTCGTCCTGGTCACCCAGTTGCGGGGTGCCCTCTACCAGGCCATGGTCGAGGCCGGTGAGGACGGGCTGCTGCACGAGGAACTCGCGCCCGCCGTGGTGGCCAAGCTGGGCCTGCGGCCGCAGAACTACTCCAAGAATCCCAAGGAGGCCTCCCATCAGGCGAAGCGCACCCTGCGTGCCCTGACCAAGGTGGTCGAGTACCGGCTGTACCTGGATCTGGAGCGCGGCTGGCGGGTCACCATGCCCAACCTGGAGCAGACCGGCCTGCTGCGGCTGGAGTACGCGGACCTGCGGGAGATCACCGCGGACGAGGAGCGGTGGGCGAAGGCCTGCGGACCGTTGCGGACCGCCGGACCCGGCAAGCGCGCGGAGCTCGCCCGGATCTTCTTCGACGAGCTGCGGCGCGTGCGCGCGGTGGACTTCCCCACCTTCGAGCAGGCCGACTTCGACGAGCTGCGCAAGGTGTCGTACATGCTGAACGACGCCTGGGGGCTGGCCGAGACGGAGCGCACCCCGCCGCCGCCCGGTACCGCGTACGTCCGTCCCGGGCGCCCGAACCGCGCGCGCACCGAGCTGAACGTCACCGCCCGGGCCGGCTTCGGCCGGTTCCTGCGCAGGCCTGGCCAGTTCCCGGGGCTGGGGCATCCGCTGGACATGGCCGAGACGCAGCAGGTGATCGTCGATCTCGCGGACATCCTGGCGGAGGCCGGGCTGCTCACCGAGGTGCCCACCGGGCGCGGCGAGGAGCCCGGCTACCGCATCAACCACACGGCGGTGGTGTGGACGGCCCGCGATGACGAGTTCGGCGCGGTCGACCGGGTGCGCCGGACCTACGGCAAAGACCGCGGCCCGCGGGTGAACCCGTTCTTCAAGAACCTCTACAAGGAGGTCGCCTCGACGCTCGCCGGCCTGGTCGCCCGGGAGCACACCGCCCAGGTGCCCACGGAGGTCCGCGAGGAGCGCGAGGAGGACTTCCGTGAGGGCGTCAAGCTGCCCCTGCTGTACTGCTCCCCCACCATGGAGCTGGGTGTCGACATCGCCAGCCTGAACGCGGTCGCGATGCGCAACGTTCCCCCGACCCCGGCGAACTACGCGCAGCGCAGCGGTCGCGCCGGCCGGTCGGGCCAGCCCGCGCTGGTCACCACGTACTGCGCCACGGGCAACAGCCACGACCAGTACTACTTCCGCCGGTCGAACGAGATGGTCTCAGGCGTCGTCGCCCCGCCCCGGCTGGACCTCGCCAACGAGGACCTGGTCCGCTCGCACGTCCACGCCATCTGGCTCGCCGAGACGGGCCTGGAGCTGGGCAAGCGCATCCCGCACATCCTGGACGCGGCCGGTGAGGCGCCCTCGCTACGGCTGTTCCCGCACGTGCTCGAGCAGATCCAGGATCCCGCCGCCCAGCGGCGTGCGCTGCGCCGGGCCACCGCGGTCCTCAAGGAGTCGGCGGACCGCCTAGCCGATACCTCGTGGTGGGACGAGCGGTGGCTGGAGCGGACCGTCGACAAGGCGCCGGGGAGGTTCAGGAAGGCGCTGGGCCGCTGGGAGGAGCTGTTCCGCAAGGCGCTCAAGGAGCGGGAGGTTCAGCACCGGCGCATCCTCGACAACACCCTGAACAAGGACGCCTCCGCCCAGGCCGAGCGCCGCCGGCACCAGGCGGAGACCCAGCTCAAGCTGCTGAAGAACGAGGACACCGGCGGCAACAGCCCGCTGTCGGACTTCACGCCGTACCGCTACCTGGCCTCAGAGGGGTTCCTGCCGGGTTACTCCTTCCCCCGGCTGCCGCTGGCCGCTTTCATCCCCGGCACGGGCCGCGCCGCGCGCGGCGGGCGGGACGGCGACTACCTCCAGCGTTCCCGCTTCATCGCGATCCGCGAGTTCGGTCCGGGCGCCTTCATCTACCACGAGGGCAGCCGGTTCCAGGTGGACCGCGTTCAGCTTCCGACCAGCGCCGCGGGGGACCTGCAGACCGAGGAGGCCAAAGTGTGTGAGCGCTGCGGCTACCTGCACGTCGGCGAACAGCTCGAGAACACCTGCGACTCCTGCGGCTCCGAGCTGACGGAGTCCCGGTACAACCTGCTCCAACTGCGCACGGTCTTCACCAGGCGTCGGGACCGGATCTCCTCCGACGAGGAGGAGCGGCAGCGCACCGGCTACGTCGTCGAGGTGTCGTACAAGTTCAACAAGCACGGCGAGCGCGACGGCTCCCTGAACGCCGCCGCCCGCGACGCCGACGGCGCCTCGCTCGCCGCGCTGACCTACGGAGACAGTGCGACCGTCCGCCTCACCAACCTCGGCTACCGCCGCAGCAAGCAGCGTTCCGGCTTCTGGCTGGACCCGGTCGAGGGCAAGTGGCTGGACGCCAAGAAGGACCAGGACAAGCCGGGCAAGCAGACCTCCGAGGAGCAGGACGGCCTGGAGAGCGCGGAGAAGGCCGAACGCAAGGTCCCGGTGATCCCCTACGTCCAGGACACCCGGAACATCCTGGTGCTCCAGCTCGCCGAGAAGGTCGCCCCGGACGTGGCGGTGACCCTCCAGTACGCGCTGGAACGGGGCGTCGAGGCCGAGTTCCAGCTCGAAGACGGCGAGCTGGACACCGAGCAGTTGCCGCCCTACGACGGCCCGCGCGACCGCATCCTGTTCATCGAGAGCGCCGAGGGCGGCGCCGGCGTGCTGCGCCGCCTCCAGGCCGAGCCGGACGCCCTGCGCCGTGCCGCCGCCCGCGCCCTGGAGATCGCCCACTTCCGCACGGACGGCACCGACAAGGGCGGCCCGGAGAACGGCCCCGCCTGCGAAATGGGCTGCTACGACTGTTTGCTGTCGTTTGGCAACCAGCGCGACCACCAGGTCATCGACCGCAAGATGGTGCGGGACCTGCTGCTGCGCTTCGGCGGCGCCCGGGTCGACGGGACCGTCCCCGGCGTCTCCCGCGACGAGCACGCGCAGGCACTGCTGGACGGCGCCGACAGCACGCTGGAGCAGAGGTTCGTGGCGTTCCTGACCCGCAACGGACTGCGGCTGCCCGACAAGCAGCAGTACTTCGTCTCCAGCGCCCTGTCCCGCCCGGACTTCGTGTACCAGACGAAGGTGGGCCCGGTCGCGGTCTTCATCGACGGCCCGCATCACGACTCGGAGGTGCAGGTGCAGCGCGACGAGGACGCGCAGGAGCGGCTGTACGACGACGGGTGGGAGGTCATCCGCTTCCGCCACGACGACGACTGGTCCGAGATCGCCCGCAGGTATAGCTCGGTGTTCGGCGCCGGCGACGACTGATCGCACCCCTCACTCCTCTTCTTCGTACGTCTCTTTCGAAAGGTCCGCCGATGACGCCGCCCACCACCGCCGCTCCCGCCCGGGACGGCAGCCGGGAGTTCGCGGTCGGCTCGCTCGTGCACGCGCGCGGCCGCGAGTGGGTCGTCCTGCCCGATTCCACCCCCGAGTTGCTGGTCCTGCGCCCGTTGGGCGGCGCGGAGGACGACATCGCCGGGGTGCTGCCCGCTCTGGAAACGGTCGAGCACGCCCGCTTCGCCCCGCCGAGCCCGTCCGACCTGGGCGACCAGGCGGCGGCCGGGCTGCTGCGCAGCGCGCTGCGCATCGGGTTCCGTTCCAGTGCCGGCCCGTTCCGCTCGCTGGCCGGTATCTCCGTGGAACCACGCCCGTACCAGCTGGTGCCGTTGCTGATGGCGCTGCGCCAGGAGACCGTGCGGCTGCTGATCGCCGACGACGTCGGCATCGGCAAGACGGTCGAGTCCGGCCTGATCGCGGCCGAGCTGCTGGCCCAGGGCGACGCCCGCGGCCTGGTGGTGCTGTGCAGTCCGGCGCTGGCCGAGCAGTGGCGGGCGGAACTGCGCGGGAAGTTCGGCATCGACGCCGAGCTGGTCCTGGCGTCGACGATAGGACGGCTGGAGCGCAGCCGCCTGTACGGCCAGTCGGTGTTCCGTCCCGACCGCAACTATGTCGTGTCGACCGACTTCATCAAGTCCCCCCGCCATCGGGACGACTTCATCAAGAACTGCCCCGACCTGGTCATCGTCGACGAGGCGCACACGTGCGTCGCGGACACCGGCCAGGGCGGTACCCGGCAGCAGCGCCAGCAGCGGTACACCCTGCTGCGCGCGCTCGCCGACGACCCGAACCGCCACCTGCTGCTGGTGACGGCGACCCCGCACAGCGGCAAGGAAGAGCCCTTCCGCAACCTGCTGGGGCTGCTGGACGAGCGGCTGGAGACGATCAGCCTGGACCGGCAGGCGGGCCGCGACCTGCTCGCCCAGCACTTCGTGCAGCGCCGCCGCGCCGATATCCGGGACGACTTCCGCGAGGACGCCAACTTCCCCAGCGACCGGAAGTCCCGGGAGGACGACTACGCCCTGCACCCCGACTACCGCCGTCTGCTGGACGAGGTGATCTCCTACGCCCGGGAGACCGTCCGCAGCGCCGACGGCGCGCTCCAGCAGCGCATCCGCTGGTGGTCGGCGCTCGCCCTGCTGCGCGCCCTGGGCTCTTCCCCGGCGGCCGTCCGCAAGACTCTCCACACCCGGGCCGGCGTGCAGGACGCCGACTCGGTGACCGAGGCCGACGCCATCGGCAGCCGGACGGTCACCGACCCGGCCGACGACGAGGCGGCGGAGTCCGCGGACGCCGTCCCCGGCGCGTTGCTCGCCCCCGGCGCTGCCGACCCGGACGCGGCGGCCCTCGACGAGGAGGACAGGGCAAGGCTGCTTGCCATGGCGGAGGCGGCGGAGGCGCTCAAGGGGCCTGCCAAGGACCGCAAGCTGAAGCAGCTGATCGACACGGTGCAGGAGCTGCTGACCGAGGGCTACAACCCCATCGTGTTCTGCCGCTTCATCTCCACCGCCGAGTACGTCAAGGAGCACCTCGACGCGGCCCTCAACAAGGGCGGGAAGGGCAAGAAGGGCGCGCCCGGGAAGAAGGCGTACGCCGTCGAGGCGGTCACCGGCGAGCTCTCCCCCGACCAGCGCGTCGCCCGCATCGCCGCGCTGACGGAGGAGGACGAGGACGGCGAGGCGCCCCCGGAGCGCCGTGTCCTGGTCGCCACCGACTGCCTCTCCGAGGGCGTGAACCTCCAGGAGAGCTTCGACGCGGTCGTCCACTACGACCTCGCCTGGAATCCGACCCGGCACGAGCAGCGAGAGGGCCGCGTCGACCGCTTCGGGCAGCGCCGGGACGTCGTCAAGGCGGTCACGCTGTACGGCTCGGACAACGCGATCGACGGCATCGTGCTGGACGTCCTGCTGCGCAAGCACGCCCGCATCCGCAAGGCGACCGGCATTTCGGTGCCAGTGCCGGACTCCTCCGAGAACGTGATGCAGGCGGTGCTGGAGGGGCTGATCCTGCGCGGGGAGCGCCCGCAGTACGAGCAGGAGGGCCTGTTCGCGGTGGAGTCGCCTGCCGGCCGACAGACGGCCGAGCTGCACCAGGCCTGGCAGAGCGCCGCCGAGCGGGAGACGGCCTCGCGCTCCCGGTACGCGCAGAACGCGATCAAGCGCGACGAGGTGGCGAAGGAGGTCGCCGAGGTGCGGGCCTCCCTCGGCACCGGTGAGGAGGTGCGCCGCTTCACCCGCCGCGCCCTCGCGGCCCTGCGCGGCGTCCCCGGCCCCCTGCCCGGTGAGCCGGACGGCTTCACGATGAACTCCGAGGCGCTGCCCGCCCCTCTGCGGGACGCCTTCACCACTCTCCTGGGCCCGCGCCACCCCCGCCCGGTGGCCTTCCACGACGCCCCGACCGCCCCGCGCGGCGAGGTGGCCCTGACCCGCACCGACCCGGTGGTGGCCTCGGTGGCCCGCTTCGTGCTCGACGCGGCGCTGGACGACCGGATCGAGCAGTGGCAGCGCCCGGCCCGTCGCTGCGGAGTGGTCCGCACCACGGCCGTGGCCAAGCGCACCACACTGCTCCTGGTCCGCTACCGCTTCCAGCTGTCGCTGCCCGGTCGGGACGGCGTGCTCCGGCAGCAGCTGGCCGAGGACGCCCGCCTGCTCGCCTTCCGGGGGTCGGCGGCGAACCCCGACTGGCTGCCGGAGGACGAGGCGGTCGCCCTGCTGGAGGCACGGGCCGCCCAGAACACCGACCGCGCCCTCGCCCAGGAGCGCATCGAGGGCGTCCTCGGCTCGCTGGAGTCGCTGATGCCGACGCTGGAGGAGCGCGGCGAGCAGCTCGCGGCCCGCCTCCTCGACTCCCACCGCCGGGTGCGCGGCGCCTTCCGCGACGTGCGCGGCGCGACCGGCCCGGCCCGCCGGGGCCTGCGCGTGGACGTCCAAGGCCAGCCCGACGTCCTCGGCGTGTACCACTACCTCCCGGTCCCCATCCTCGACGGCACGACCACGAACGGGGAAGCCCGCTGATGAGCCTCGCGAAGACCATCGTCACCGACTCCGCCCTCACGGTGGGCGGCCTGCTGCCGCCGGACATGCTGACCCGGGTCCGCGACGGCAAGGACGTGCCCGGCGCCCAGCCGAAGGACTACGGCCTGTTCGCGGTTAACGACACGGTCCGGGACGCGGCCGAGCGCTCCTGGGCGTACCTGAAGGGCGTGTGGACGGCCTACCGGGACTCCCTCGCCAAGGACGGCGCCCTCGACAACGAGGGCATCGCGGCGGTCGGCGTGACCGTCGAGCGCTGGCTGCTGCCCCTGTTCGAGCAACTGGGTTACGGCCGCCTGCCCGAGGCCCCGGCCGGTGGCCTGTCGTCGGCAGACGGCGAGAAGCGGTTTGCGGTCAGCCACGCCTGGCAGGCCGTGCCGGTCCACCTGACCGGTTGGAACGTCGACCTGGACCGCAGGTCCTCCACTCTCCCGGGCCCAGCCCCGCAGTCGCTGCTCCAGGAGTACCTCAACCGCAGCGGCGCGGACTCCCTGTGGGGCCTGCTGTCCAACGGCCGGCTGCTGCGCCTGCTGCGCGACTCGACGTCCATGGTCGGCTCGGCCTACGTCGAGTTCGACGTCGAGGCAATCTTCGAGGGTGACCGCTTCGCCGACTTCTTGCTGCTGTGGCGCCTGACGCACCGCTCCCGCTTCGAGGCACACGGCGACAGCGGCGCGGCGGGCTGCTGGCTGGAGCGATGGCGCACGGAGGCGATCGCCAGCGGCACCCGCGCCATGGAGCAGCTCCGCAAGGGAGTGGAGAAGGCCCTGGTGACCCTGGGCACCGGCTTCATCCAGCACCGGGACAACGCGGACTTCCGGCGGCGGCTGGACGAGTCCGAGGTGACGGTCCGCGCCATGCACCCGGCGCTGCTCAACCTGGTCTACCGCTTGCTGTTCCTCTTTGTCGCCGAAGACCGGGGCCTGCTGATCCCTCCGGACGCTCCGGACGACGCCCGCGAGCGCTACGAGAAGTACTTCTCGTCCGCCCGTCTGCGCCGCACGGCCATCCGCCGCACCGGCGGCCCGCATGGCGACCACTGGCACGCGCTGCGCCTCGTCCTGGAGGGCCTGGGCCAGGAGGGTGGCCGACCCGAGATCGGCCTGCCCGGCCTGGGAGGCCTGTTCGAACGCTCGGAGGCGGACGTCATCCTGGACGGCCTGGAACTGCCGAACGAGGCGCTGTTCACGGCCGTGCGGGCCCTGTCCGTGGTGACCGACCCCAAGCTGAACCGCCCGCGCCGGGTCGACTACCGTCACCTCGGCGCGGAGGAACTGGGCTCCATCTACGAGTCCCTGCTGGAACTGGTCCCCCGCTTCAACCCGGCGGCCAACTCCTTCGAGCTGCGCACCCTCGCCGGCAACGAGCGCAAGACGACCGGCTCGTACTACACACCGTCCCCGCTGATCGACTGCCTGCTCGACTCGGCCCTGGACCCGGTGATAGACGACGCGGTCAAGTCGGGCGCGACGCAGGAGGAGCAGGAGGCCGCGCTGCTGCGGCTGACGGTCTGCGATCCGGCCTGCGGTTCGGGCCACTTCCTGGTGGCGGCGGCCCGCCGCATCGCCAAACGGCTGGCCGCGGTGCGCATGGACTCGCCCGAGCCGAGCGCGGAGGCGACGCGTACGGCGCTGCGGGACGTGATCGGCCGGTGCATCTACGGCGTCGACCTCAACGAGATGGCCGTGGAACTGGCCAAGGTGTCGCTGTGGATCGAGTCCCTGGAGCCCGGCAAGCCGCTCGGCTTCCTGGACTCCCACATCAAGCACGGCAACGGCCTGGTGGGCGCCACGCCGAAGCTGCTGGCCGAGGGCCTGCCGGACGACGCCTTCAAGGTGATCGAGGGCGACGACAAAAAGTGGGTCGCCGCGCTGAAGAAGCGCAACAAGGCCGAGCGGGAGGCATGGAAGGCCCGCCTGGTCGGCGTCCACCAGGGCGAGCTGTTCGGGTCGACGACGGCGCTTGCGTCCTCCAACGCGAAGCTGGCGCGGGCCGCGGCGGACATCACGGCGGCGCGGAACGACAAGCTGGAGTACGTTCACGAGCAGCGGGACGCGTACGTGGCGCTGACGCAGGACCCCGACTCGGACTACCTGCGGGAACGGGAACTGGCCGATGCGTGGTGCGCCGCGTTCGTCTGGGAGAAGACCCCGGAGGCCGCTCCGCCGGCGCTGACGCTGGAGGGGCTGCTGAACCTGCGGAAGAACGGCTGGAAGAAGCTCCCGGAGGGGACGAGGGACGCGGTCGCCCGGCTGCGGGACGAGTACCGGTTCTTCCACTGGCACCTCGAGTTCCCCGAGGTGTTCACGGTGCCGGAGGACACGGATCCCTCGGCGGCGGGGGTGGACGAGCGGACCCGGTGGGGCGGGGGCTTCAGCTGTGTGCTGGGGAACCCGCCGTGGGAGCGGGTGAAGCTCCAGGAGCAGGAGTTCTTCGCCACGCGCAGCGAGGAGATCGCCACGGCGCAGAACAAGGCGGCCCGGGAACGGCTGATCAAGGCACTGGCGACGAGCGAGGAGCCGGCGAAGCGGAGACTGCTGACGGACTTCGCCGAGGCCAAGCGTCAGGCGGAGGGCGTGAGCCACCTGCTGCGCGACTCCGGCCGCTTCCCGCTCGCCGGCCGGGGCGACGTCAACACGTACGCGGTGTTCGCCGAGGCCGCGTCCCTCGGCATCGCCCCGCACGGCCGCTTCGGCCTGGTCCTGCCGACGGGCATCGCTACGGACGCGACGACGGCGCCGTTCTTCTCAGACCTGGTGCGCAGCGCGCGGCTGGCGTCCTTCCTGGACTTCGAGAACGAGGCGTTCCTGCTGAGCAGGGCGGTGCACCACTCGGTCCGCTTCTGCCTGCTGACGGTCGCGGGCCGTAAGGAGCGGGTGCGGGAGGCGTCGTTCGCCTTCGGCACCCGCTACATGGAGGACCTGCCGAGCCGCCGCTTCGCGATGCCGCCGGAGGAGATCCTGCTGGTCAACCCCAACACGGGGACGCTGCCGGTGTTCCGGTCGCGGCGGGACGCGGAGATCACGTTGGGGATCTACCGCCGGGTGCCGGTGCTCATCAGGGAGGGAGACCCGGAGGGCAACCCGTGGGGTCTGTCGTTCATGCGGATGTTCGACATGTCCAACGACTCCCACCTGTTCCGCACACAGGAGCAGTTGGCGGCCGACGGCTGGACTCTGAACGGCAACATCTTCGAGCGGGAGGGACAGCGGTACCTTCCGCTGTACGAGGCGAAGATGCTGCACCACTTCGACCACCGCCTCGGCACGTACGAGGGCCAGACGGAGGCGCAGGCCAACATGGGGACGCTGCCCCGGGTGACGCCGGAGCAGCATGACGATCCGCGGTTTTTCCTGAGGCCACGCTACTGGGTCCCCGAGTTCGACGTGGATACAGGGAAGAGGGATAGGAAGGGCAAGCCGGTCATGGAGCCGGGAGTGGCTTCGCGGCTGGCGGAGAAGGGGTGGCGTCACCGGTGGCTGCTCGGCTGGCGGAACATCGCTCGCTCTTCCGATGAACGCACCATGATTAGCGCCGTCGCCCCGTACTCCGGGGTCGGCCACAGCAACCCGCTGATGCTCCCGCGCGACGGAAAGTCCGCTCCCGTCTTGCACGCTGTTCTCTCGTCATTCGCCTTCGACTACGTGATTCGGCAGAAGATCGCTGGCACAAACCTGACTTTCGGTTATCTGTACCAGCTTCCCGTCCCGCTTCCGTCGGCCTTCGACGATCTGGAGACCGACGCCAGCTGGATCGCCTGCCGAGCCATCGAGCTCACATACACCAGCCACGACATGGCCGACTTCGCCCGTGACCTAGGCGATGACGGGCCTCCCTTCCGCTGGGACGAATCGCGTCGCGAGCTGCTCCGTGCCGAGCTGAACGCCGCTTTCTTCCACCTCTACGGGCTCGACCGCCATGAAATCGACCATGTGATGGACACGTTCCCTGTCATCAAGCGCAAGGACGAGGCCGCCCACGGCACCTACCGCACCAAGGCCCTGATCCTCGACATCTACGACCGCATGGCCGAGGCCCAGCGAACCGGCATCGCCCACCAGACCGTCCTCGACCCACCCCCCGGCCAGGGCCCTCGCCACCCGGCGTGACCTGACCGCCCCGCCTGAGCACCCTCACCGGCGCGCCGCCTACACCGGGCAGCGCGCCGTACTCGGCGCGTCCATCGCCCATCCACCTCACCGCACAGGCAGCCGCCCATGGAACCACGCAACTACCGCATGGTCATCTCGACCGCACAGGACTTCGTGACGACCTCGGCCGAAGCCGACCGCCAACTGCACCACTGGCTCGGCGTGATGAAGCGCTACGACACCTCCGCCCTGGACATGGGCCGCAACGAGATAGCCGAGGGCGTCACCCTCGACCACGACGCGGCAGCGGGCCGGCACGGCTCGTACTCCCGTTGGCGACTCCGCGAGAACCGGCCCGGCAACCAGGGCGCCTGGCAGTCCACCCTCGTGGTCCGCTCCGACAACGGCAAGGACGCGCGCCGCACCTGGCTCCAGGTGGACATCGAGCACCAGCCGGCCCCGGGCCAAGCACACATCCGTGCCAACACGCCCGGCATAGCCAAACTCCTCCTCGACGCCCTCCCCGCAGAGGACGGCCTCGCCGAAGTCGGCACGGTTCCGAAGTTCATCGAGCAGGACGACGTGGAGGAGGTAATCGAGGAACTCTGCGAGCAGGACCGCAGACTGCCCATCGTCGTGGCGAGTGTTCCGTACGGGCAGGATGCGGAGGCCTGGACGAAACGGATCGTCGAACCGGTCTTCCGGCACCTCAGCGGTCTCGCCGTCATGTACGTCCTCCGGCCGGAGGCCCAGCAGTCCTTCAACAGGACCCTCGAACACCATCCCGTCTTCGGGGGCGGCGTTCGCACCTACCTTCCTGGCGTGGACCCGGCCTGGCAGCCCGACGCCCAGCGTCACCCGGTGATGTCCCGGTCGACCATCGAGGCGAACGTCGGACGAGCGGCGGCGATCCTCGCCTCCCTTCCCCAGCGCCTGGCGCTGAGCCACCCCCTCCCGGAACCGCTGGACACCCTGCCGTTCCAGCGCAGCCGTCCCCGTCCGGTGGCCGACACGTCCAGCCTGGAGGCCCTTCGCAAGGAGCTGCGGAAGGTCGACACCCAGCGGCAGGAGGCGGAGCAGCGCGAGGAATCAAAGGACCAGCAGATCCGTGAGTTCCGTCTTCGTGTCAAGGAGGCGGACGACCGGGACTTCGAGCAGATCGTCGAGAACGACCAGCTCTACCGGGACTTCCAGGACGCCCACCGCAAGGTCCGCTTCCTGCAGAAGAAGCTTGAGGAGGCGGGCCTCTACGCGCTGGCCCACACACCGCCTCCGGAGCCCGAGGACCAGCCGGCCACCTTCGCCGAAATTCTCAACCGCATGGACGAGTTCACCTATCTGCGGTTCACCGGAAACTCCAAGAAGACCAAGGATCTGGACGCCCAGTGCATCGTCAACTGGGTGACCGTCGCCTGGGACGCGTTGCGCACGCTGAACGAGTACGCCGCCGCGTCCGCCGCAGGGACGACGGGCGGCGACTTCCGCCACTGGTGCGACAACCTTCCGGACGAATCCTCGAACCGCTTCCCGTCCGCCAAGGTCAAGATGAAGGAGTCCGAGACGGTCGGGAACAGAACGAAGTGGCGTCGGCAGCGCACGTTCCCCGTGCCCACGTCCGTCGCCAAGGAGGGCAAGCTCTTCATGCAGGCCCACCTGCGGATCGGCGGGGGCAACACGGTGTCGCCCCGGCTCTATTTCCATGACGACGGAGCCAGCACAGGGCTCGTCTACGTGGGGTACATCGGAGAGCACCCCGACAACACGCAGACCTGACCGGCTACTGCGGGTGGGTCAGCGTGCGACGGCGAACCGTACGAACGCGGCCCACTTCCAGGCAGAGACGGTGAGTTCAGCGCGGGCAGGTACCTTGGAGTCACGGACATGGATGGCGCCGGGCGTGACAGCGACTTCCAGGGATTGCACCGCCCTCGTTTCCGCTCTAGCTGCTCTTGAACCAGGTGAGAGGAGCGGATTCCGCAGTACTCATAGCTCTGCCACCACTTTTTCGACCAAGGCGCAGATCTCCCCCCTTCGATTCAGCCAGCTCCTCAGTTCCACACCGCGCGGCGCCCGCCTGGCCCGTCTGCTGACCGTGCAGCAGCTCGGCGCGTGGGGCTGGCCGCCAGCCTGCACGGTGAGCGAGTGCACCGCACTCGTCGTCGCCGAACTCACCGCGAACGCGCTGACCCACGGCTGTGCGCAGGGCCGCGGGTTCCGGCTCGGCCTCACCGTCGAGGGACCCGACGCCGGCACCCTCCGTGTCGAGGTCACCGACGCCCGGGGCGACCGCGCGCCCAGGCCCCGTACGACCGCCCCGGAGCCCATCGCCCAATCCGGACGCGGCCTGCTCCTCGTCGAAGCCCTCGCCGCTCGCTGGGGATGGGAACCCTGGCCGCCCTCCGGGAAGACCGTGTGGGCATGTCTCCCGCTCCCCTGACGAGGAATGCGAGACAGTCCGTCCACAGGCGAGCACACACCGTGGACAACTCCCTGGGGAGGTGGAGAGAATTCCGATCACGCTGTGGGGGAGGGACGTACGGGTGGGGGAAGACAACGCCGTGGGCGGCGCTGTGCCGCGCATCTCGCAGGGTATCGAGATGTACGCTGGCAAGGACGGGGCCGTGTCGTGGAGTGGCGTCGAGCTGACGGCCGACGTGATGCGGGAGTTGCGTGGGGGCCCGTGGGCCGAGCGGGTGGGTGATCTCGCCGCCACCCGCGACTTCCTGACCGAGTTACGGGGCCTGGCGACGACGGACATGGAGACCGACGCCCTCAAGGCTCTTCTGGCGAGCGAGCCGGAGCCGCTCCCCTGGCAGGTCGGCGAGGCCCTCGCCGAGGTGCTGCTCGAGCACTGGCACGGGGCGCTGTGGCTGTGGGACGGCGCCCGTGACCGGCGTACGCGCAAGGCGAGCCTCCCGGGCGCCGATCTGGTCGGCCTGTGCGTGGCGGACGGCTCGGCGCGGCTGCTGTTCGGCGAGGTCAAGTCGTCCTCCGAGCAGTCCGCCCCACCGGGCGTCATGATGGGTTCGGATGGCATGATCCACCAGCTCAGGAAGCTGTCCGCGAAGGACGACCACCTCACGCTCATGAAGTGGCTGCGCTTCCGGTGCCTGACCCCGGAGCACAAGGCCGCCTACCAGACAGCGGCCGGCCGCTGGGTGAAGTCGATGGGCAAGGACATTCAGCTCTTCGGCTGTCTGGTGCGCGACACCGCCCCGGAGCCGAAGGACCTGAGCAACCGGGCCAAGGACCTGGCCAAGACGGTCGTGGAGCCCATGCATGCGCTGCTCACGGCCTGGTACCTCCCCGTGGCCATGACGTCATGGCCCGACCACGTGGGGGTGCTCGACCATGGCTGACCTGGGCTGGCTGGACGACGTACTCGACCCGGCCCTTGTGGCCGAGGCCGACGAGGGGGCGCACCGCGTGCTGATTGCGTCCGCTCTGCGCGCTGTGGAGGGGGAGGTCCCGCCGGGCCCCGAGGAGGGCCACGAGGCGGTCGGTTTCGCGGTGGACGCCCTGGACCTGCTGGCCTGGGACGCGATCGCCGAGGACCCCAAGGCGGAGTCGACGCGGCGGCTGTGCGGGCAGATGTTCGCCCTGGCGCGGGCCCGGCTGCCCGCCTGGGACTCGCCGGAGGCCCGGCTTGAGCTGCTGCGCACGGCGTGCCTGGGCTGGATCGCGGACGAGACACCGCTCGCCGCCCGGCTGCTGGCGGACGTGGAGCTGCCCTCCGAGCCTCGGTTGGCCGATGACTGGGAGTCGCGTGTGCGGCGCGGTACCGCCGACGCGTGGCTGCTGTTGCTGCGCAAGCGCGGGTGGGACGACCTCGACGCGCTGGACCAGCTGCTGGTGCGGTTGCGGTGGGAGCAGGCGGGGCTTGAGGAGCCGTACCTCTCGGCGGCGGGTGACGACGCGCGTCCCGCCGCTTGGGGGCTGGCGGCCCACTACCACCTGCTCAAGACGGCGGAGCTACTCGCCGAGTACCTGGCTACGGGCGCGCTGATGCGGGGGCGGCGGCCGAGCCGTCACTACGGGGTGCGCGAGCGTGTGCAGTCGCACTGCGACCGCGCGCTGGAGGCCGCCATGGCCTCGGCCGACCCGGACCTGGAGGTGCTCGTACGGCTGCTGACCGCGACCGCCGACCAGATCATCGACAACAGCCTGTGGACGGTGGCGCGCGCGGTCAGTCCGGAGGTGAACGCCTTCGTGGCCTCGCTGGTCGACCGGGACCGGCCGCGCCCAATCTTCGAGGTGCTGCCGCCGCAGCGGGTCGCCCTCGCTGAACAGGGGCTGATCCGCACCGCGCACCGGAGTGTGGTGGTCAGTCTCCCGACGAGCGCGGGCAAGACGCTGATCGCCCAGTTCCGCATCCTCCAGGCACTCAACACCTACGACAAGCAGCAGGGCTGGGTCGCGTACGTCGCCCCGAATCGGGCGCTGGTGAACCAGGTGACGCGGCGGCTGCGCCGTGACTTCGCGGGGCTCGGCATCGGGGTGGAACGGGTCAGTCCCGCCCTGGAGTTCGACGGGCTGGAGGAGGACATGCTCACGGACCGCGGCGAGGGGCGGTTCCGGGTGCTGGTGTCCACGCCCGAGAAACTGGACCTGCTGCTGCGGTCAGGCTGGCAGGAGAAGATCGGGCGTCCGCTCTGCCTGGTGGTGGCCGACGAGGCCCATCAGCTGGGCGAAGGCAAACGCGCGATCAAGCTGGAACTGTTGTTGGCGACCGTCAACCGGGAGGCCCTGGACGCCGGTTTCCTGCTGCTGACGCCGTTCATCGACAACGGGGACGTCATCGCCGAGTGGCTGGACAGCGGCAGCCGGCAGTCGGTCGGGCTGTCCGTGGACTGGGCCCCGAACGACCGCATCCTCGCGCTCGCCCTACGGGAACGCACCCCGGGTGCCGGTGGCTTCCGGGTCGCCCTGGAAACCCTGGTCACCAGCCGCAGAACGCTCAGCGTTCCGGACACCCTGCCGCTGGACGGCAACCGGCCGCTCGGACTGACCTGGTCGCAGGCGAGCAGCCCGACCAGACTGGCCGCAGCGACGGCATCCGTGCTGGCCGAGCGGGGGCAGACCATCACCCTGGCCGGGCGACCGGACTACGCCTGGTCGATCGCCAAGCTGCTCGCCGGTGGCCGGGAGGACCTGCCGGACGCCGGCGAGGACCTGCGGGCCGTCCAGGCCGTGGTCTCGGAGGAATTCGGCCCGGACTTCCCTCTGGCGGGGCTGCTGGCCAAGGGCATCGGAATCCACCACCGCGGCCTGCCCGACGACATCCGCACCCTCACCGAGTACCTGATGGAGTCGGGTGACCTCACCCACCTGGTCTCCACCACCACCATCGCCCAGGGCGTCAACTTCCCCGTGGCCAATGTCGTCCTGGCCTCCCACCAGTTCCCGTACGGGGAGGACATCCCGGCCCCGGACTTCTGGAACCTGGCCGGCCGCGCCGGCCGGGTCGAGCAGGGCGAGGTGGGGCTGATCACGCTGGCGGCCACGGATGAGGTACGGGCCGGGAAACTGCGGGTGTTCGTCGGCCGCCAGGTGACGGAGCTGAACTCCACCCTCGTCGAGATGGTGCGTACGGCCATGGACAGCTACGGTCACCTGGACCTGCGCAACCTCGCCCACCTCCCCCAGTGGTCGGCGTTCGTGCAGTACCTGGCCCACACCTACCGGCAGATCGGGGACGCCGAGGAGTTCGCGGAAGAGATCGAGCAGATCCTGCGCGGCACCCTGGGCTTCCAGGACCTGCGGCGCACGGACCGCGGCTGGGCGGCGGAGCTGACGCGCAGCGTGCGTACGTACGCGGAACGGCTGTCCGGGCAGCCGCTGGCCCTCGTCGACAGTACGGGCTTCTCCTGGGAGAGCGTGTCGGCGACCCTGGGACGGCTGAGCGACGCACGCATCGGCCGCGACGTGTGGGAGCAACCCCTCTTCGAGGGCGACCGCCGACCGTTGGCCCAGCTCATCGGCGTCATGCTGGAGGTTCCGGAACTCAGGGACAACCTGGTCGAGGTGACCAACGAGCACGAGGGCCGCAGCGGGGACTTCGTCGCCCGCGTCATGCAGGACTGGGTGAATGGTGCGTCGATGCGGCAGCTCGCCGCCGACCACTTCACGAAGGCCGGCACGAGGGACGAGCTCAAGGCGATCACCAAATGCTGCCAGCGCCTGTTCGGTGAGCTGGCACCCGCGGTCTCCTGGGGCCTGTCGGCGCTGCAGTCGCTAACCCTGGGGAGGGACTTCGCCACCATGCCGGCCGAGACCCAGCGCGAGCTGCGCAACATCCCGTCGTACGCCTACTACGGCGTCCGGACCGAGGACGCCATCGCGATGCGGCTCGCGGGCGTACCACGGTCGGCGGCGGCCCGCATGGCCGCGACGATCGCCGACGAGGGCCTGACAAGCGGCCCCGCGGCGGCCCGCACCCGCCTCGCCGCACTGCCCGAGACGGCCTGGCGATCGGCCCTGGGCGTCAAGGGCCCGGCCTACCGGACGGTCTGGCGGATCCTCGACGGGGTGCAGTGACTCACCGGACGCAGGACGCCCACAGCACGTACGCCCGACGAGCTTCCACGAGCAGTGCGGCCGTGGCGCCCGGAGTGCCGAAGGAATCCACCGCCCTCGCGGTCACCGTGCGCAGGTGATCGGCGGCGATCCGTGTCCGCTCTCCCCGGACCTCATGCTGGCGCGAGGCGAGCGCCAGGTCTCGCTCCCACATGTCCTCCAGCGTGCTGTCCCCCGGGTTCTCCACGTCGTGCACCGTGGGGATCCGCGGCAGGTCGTCCGCGGTGAGGAGCGGAACAGCCTGTACGCCGACGGCGTCGGCCAGTTCGCCCTCCTCGTCCGCGTTCGCACCGAAGAGAATGCGCCGCACCACCATGCGATCCGCCTCCGACCTGGCCACCTCGGCCGCGAGCGCGTCCAGCCGGTCGAGGAGCACCGGGACGGCCGCGTACTCGCGGCGGCGCAGCAACTCGTCGAGCTCGCGGATCGCCTCGTCACCGCATTTCTGCGCGTGATCGAGCAGTCGGTTGCACCGGACGATCTCGTCGAATGCCCGCTGTGCGGTGCGCACCGCATGCTCGATGTTCCGCAGTGACTCGTCCAGGTCGTCGTCCTTGCGCCCACCCGGAACCTCCGCATTGGGCGTTGTGCCGTACGTCATGGTCACGCCGTTCCCCCTTGTCCTCGTCCCCGCGACTCATCATATGGAACACGATCAGCACCTTGACTCCCGAACACGGGTTGAACACTATTAACACTATGCCGACTATCGAACTCGATGAGCAGACTCACGAAAAGGTCGTCTTCGCCGCACGTCTCATGGCGTGCACGCCGTCCGAAGTGGTACGGCGGTTGGTGGAGTCATGGAGCACCCCCGAGGAGCCTGGCGAGGAGTCGGACGGCGTTCGTGTCCACGCGGTGTACCGGGGCGAGCGGATCCAGGGCCTCTTCCACCCGGCCACACGCACCCTGACCGTCACCCAGGGACCGGGGACCGGTCAGTCCTTCTCCTCGCCCAGCGCCGCCGCCATGGCGGTGATCCAGGAACTCAACCCGGACCGGTCCCCCAACACGAACGGCTGGCTGTTCTGGCGTGTCACGAGCAGTGGCGACGAACTGAAGTCCCTACGCAGGTAACCGGACTCGCGTAGCAGCCGATTCTCCGCAGCCCTTCAGCACGACCGCCGCCTCTCACCAAGGACACACCCTCATGACCACCCCGGACGCACCCGCCACCCACCTGCTGATCATCAACGCCCACGAGCCCCTCGCCTGGGTCCTGGAAAACCAGCGGATGGCCTTTCCCACCGGCCGCACCCAACAGTCCTTTTCCCTCCGAAAAGGAGACGAGATCCTGCTGTACACCACGCGCGGCTGCTTCGGGAACCCGACCCGGGACCTCGGACGCGTGATCGGCCTGGCCATCATCATCAGCAAGGTCCGCACCCTGGACACCCCTGTCGTCTTCAGGAGCGCCGTTTCACCGAAGGGTGCTGGCTGCGCGTCCACGGCCTCACGCCCTTCCGTGAGGGCGTCGTCCTGCGCGATCTCGTCAACGACCTCCAGGTCTTCCCCGACCCCGCTCACTGGAGCTTCCGCATGCGCCGGGCCTCGCTCCTCCTGCCGGACACCGACGCGGCCCTGATCAAGCGGGAACTACAGCCTCTCCTGAAGCCCTACGGCTCAGTGGTGGGTGACTACTCCCTCAACCGCCGCTGACGAAGCGGCCTACGCTACGACGAGGCACCACGACACCGCCGCCCGTCGAGCGCGCGGCCCGCCCCGACAGGAGTTGAGTCCCTGGCCCTTCCCGCCCCGTGACATGGTCGCCGCCTTAGGCATACACATGCACTTCCAGACCCTGGAACAGACCATGCGCGAACGCCACCCTCCCAGGATACGAATGGCCGGTTAAGCGGCCGCATGTCAGGATCGGACTGTGCATGCCTTCCTGGACTCCGTCGAAAGTTCGAGGTGCCCTACCGTGCCGCCTCCCAGGATGCGGCGGGTGGTGTTCGTCGCGTTACTGAGCTCGGACGGCCGGCTTGCCCTGGTGGCAGATGACCCGCCTGGAGCTGTTCACCGATGGGTGCTCCCTTCAAAATCCGTCCGAGCCACAGAGCCCTACCGTGAGGCGGCAGTGCGCGTACTCCGCGATGCGGTCGGCACGATGCCGGTGCGCGAGGGCGCTGTTGAAGGATGCCGCTGGGCTCAGGTGCCTGTGCCCATGGGTCGGAGCCGCCGAGAGGCACACGTGTTCATCTTCCGTCTCGCTGCGGCTGGTGCTCCGCCGGAGCATCTGCCCTGGAGGGGAGCGACACGCTGGGCGGGGCCTGAGCAGTGGCAGGAGTTGTGCACACGGTGCGATCTGCCAGATGTGGATGTGCTGTTGACGGGATACCTGGAGGGGTGGATCCCGGACGGGCGGATCACGTTGGGGCCTTGAGCCCCGGCACCTCGGCACCCGCTGTCACTCTGCCCTGGCGATCGCGGTGGCGGTCTCCTGCAGCGCCATGGCAACCGCTGGCATGTCCTGTTCACGCAGACGTACGGCGGGTGCGTACACGGAGATCGCAGCGAGCGGTTCCCCGATGCGGTTGCGGATGGCCACGCCTACGCCGTGCAGGTCGTGTGCACTTTCCTCGAGGTCTGCCGCCCATCCGCGGACTCTGACTTCCTCCAACTCCACCTCAAGCAGCGGCCACTCAGTGATGCTTCCTGCCGCCGTGGCAGGAAGCGCGGCCGGGAGTGTCGCGCGTACATCCGCCGGGTTGCGCAGTGCGAGCAGGGCTTTGCCCGCCGCTGTGACGTGGGCGGGGAGCTCCTGTCCGAGCGGAACACTGACGCGTAGGACATGCCGGCACTCCACTCCGTCGAGTAGTCGGACGACGGCCGTATCCAGGGAGTACAGGCACACCGTCTCCTGCAGCTTCTCGGAGAGCTCTTCCAGGGGTCTGCGCGCCTGTCGTCGGACGTCCAGCTGGGCGATCGCGGCCAGTCCCATGCGTACGAGCTGCGGCCCCGCTGAGTATCCGTGTTGGCCAGGATCGTGGCGCAGGAAACCCGTGCGCTGCAGGGTGACCAGGATGCGGTGTGCGGTGGATCGTGAGATACCGAGCTCCCGTGCGGTTTCGGTAACACCGACCTCCCCCCGGTCATACGCCAGGACGAGAACATCCAGGGCCTTCGTCACCGACGCCAAGGCCTCTGTCGCCGACAGATGCTTGCCATCCACCATGAAGGAACCGTAGCGCTCAAACGTTCCCGGAGACCGGGAGCTTCGACAGAATCCACACGTCAGGATTCTGTGGTGGCACGTCCCGCAGTTCCGGTGCGGCATCGCTCGAACCCGGCGAGCCAACTCAGGGCCAAGATAGGTCGAGTCCTGCGATAACCGAGACCGGACTTGCCGTGCTTGAGCGCACTGCTGACCGTTTGGTAGCGCCTCACAGGAACTGCGTGCGTGCCACAGTGTGCCGTCCCTACACTGGCAGCGGCCTTCCTTAGGAGTTCGCTATGGCGGGATACCGGACCAGCGCACCTGCGTCAGGCAAGGGTGTCTACATCGGCCAGGCCCGGCATGCCGTGAAGGAACTGATCACTTCACTGCGCGATGAGCTGGCCACATTGGAAGCTGTGTACGCGATGATGTGCCAGGGCGTCGAATCCACCGATGCCCGCGAAGACCCGCCCCACACTGGCGAGGACGCGGAAACCGCCCAGCGTTCCCAGGAGGGTCCGTCTGAAGTTTCTGTAGCCGACGAGGATCCTTCGTCCGAAGATGCGCCCCCAGGCATGGGCACTCGGGCCCTGGGGCCACCGCGTAACGGAAGCATGCGCGATGCGATCCTCACACTCCTGTGCGCCGCTCAAGAGGCAATGTCCATCACCGATATCGCGGCGGCGGTCCGCCCGGGAGCCGACGCGACTGTCCGCTCATCCGTAGGAAAAACCCTCAACCGCATGAAGCAACTTGGCGAGGTGGAAAACGTAGCACCGGGAATGTTCCGCGCCGTGCTGTCATCTCGGGCTGCTTGATCCACTCGAGAACGATCCTAACCCCACAAGCAGGCCTCCCTCGATTAGCGGTCGAGGGAGGCCACCAAACACGCGAACGGACGCTTCTCCTAGCAGGGTTCCGGTCCGTCGCGCACGTTCACTCTAGCGCTCCCACGGGTGGTGCTATAGGGCGTCTGCGCCATTCCGCACTTGAGCGTGCACGACTGACCTCAAATAGGCAATTGGGGATCAGTCATGAGCACATTGGGTCGCATTCGATCCGGGCCAGAGCGCCAAGCCCAGGGCGCGCTCCAGTCGGCAGACCGTCAGGACATCCGGCCAGGTGGCTCCCGCCAGCAGATCGCCGATGGTCTGTCTGCCGACGTTGCTCTGGGCGGCCAGTGCACGCAGCGAGAGTTCCGGCCTCTCACGCAGAGCGGCGGCGAGGCGGCGGGCAATCGTTTGGACCACTGCCGCGGCGGGCTCCCCGGTGATCCGGGCATCCGGCCACTTCTCCGGATCGACGGCGTAGCTCCATGGCGGCGCCGTGCGCGCTCGGCCTCCAGTCATAAAGATGCGTTCCTTCAGATCGTGATCGACACTGACACCAGTGGCCGGTTAACCGGCCACCTGTCATGGGCCTTGCGCCTGGAGGTCGCTGTGTCGAATCGTCTGCTGGCCTACGCACCGAAGGCCGAGACGGTGCCGCCCGCCCAGTGGCGCCGCATCGCTCCGGTCGTGCGCTCGCTGGGATTCATGGCCGTCGCAGCGGGACCCTACGGCCCAGACGTGGTCATGACGCCGCTCGCACGGCTGGTCGCCTGGGTCGAGGCCCAGGGCCTCCCGCTCGAACCCTCGGTGATCCTTGACCAGAGCACCGTCGAACGGTTCATCCTCGTCGGCTGCCGCGACATGGCCGCCAACAGCCGACGAACCTGCAGCAGCCAGTTGCGCCGGGCCTCCGAAGCGCTCCTGCTGGACCAGCTCGGACAGCATGCGCCGATCCGGCTGAAGGCCACCGCCGCCCCAGTGGCCCCCTACCCGCCGGCGGAAGTCGCCTACTGGCTGATCTGGGCGCAGAGCCTGCCCACCCCGGCCCAGCGGCGCAACGCCTGTCTTCTGTTCTGTCTCGGCGTCGGTTGCGGGCTCGCCGTTGAGGATCTTGTGTACGTTCAGGGGCGGGATATCCTCGTGGGCCCCACCGGCCGGGCACTGGTCAAGGTGCACGGGCGCCGTCCGCGCACTGTCGTATGCCGGTACGCCTACGAGGAACTGCTGCTGGCGGAAGCCGCCCACATCCCGGCAGATGCGTACGCCTTCCGGCCGGACTGGCAGGACCGCACCAGCAAGCACATCGCATCGGACTGGCTGGCCAGGTACCCGCGGATCATCGGCCGTTGTGACGGTGCAGTGCTGCAGATCCAGCGGCTGCGTACGACCTGGCTCGTCGAACTGCTGAATGCAGGTATTCCGCTGAAGGTGATCCTCAAAGCGTCGGGACTCGGGACCCTGCACAGCCTCTCGCGCTACCTCGTCTTCCTCCACGACGTGCCCGAAGCGGAGGCATCCGATCTGTTGCGGGGGGCGGCGGCATGAGCAGGAAGAACCCGGAGGACAAACCCTGCCGACGTACCGGCCTCGCCCTACGCCCTGCACCGCAGGCCCCCGGCCGTACCCTCAGCGACCGCGTTGTGAGGCAGGTCTTCGACCTCGTGCGCCACAGCGGAGTACTGGAACGCCTTCCCTCCAACGAGCACCGGCCAGGCCCGAAGGGCTTCCCGTTCCGCACAGTGCTGATCGGCCTGATCCTGTCGCAGTACATGGGCAAGAGCGCGAACATCAACGACGCATGGGAGACGCTCTTCTTCGCCCTGTCTCCAGGGTCCAAAGCCCTCCTTGACGTCCCCGACGTCGACCTGCACATCCCCGAGGGTGCAACCCGGGAAGAAATCGACCGCGTCGCGCACCACCAGTACGCGACGTCGAAGCGCGTCTACCGGTCCTGGGCCTCGATGACCCGGCGCCTCGACCCGGCACCACACGACCGCCGCAAGCGGCTGTCGCTCAGCGAGGCCAAGAAGATCCGACGGAAGTGGAATGCCCGCGCCAACCAGGACACCGTGCGCAATCTGGAGGCCATCGCCCAGGATCTGGTTCTCGCTCCGGTGATGGCTTCCTACCGGCGCGGCGACTTCGCTCGATGGCCTGGCCACATCGCGGTCGACGACACTCCGGTTCCGGTCTGGGGCAAAGAGCCGGACTACCACCAGGACCGGGCCTCGCTGGAGATCACCGCCGGGATGTACGTGAAGGGAGGAACGCAGAAGAAGTCGGGGCCCAGCGGCAAAGCTGCGGCCTCCACGAACACTGGCACCCGGCGCGGCACGACAAACAAGCCACCGCCTCGCAAGACCAAGTCGGGACGGGAGAAGAAGGCCAAGGCGCCAGAGAAGAGAGAGTTCCGCTACGCCATGATGGCCGCGTTCCCGGGCCACGGCCATGGCGACCTCGCCGGCGCCTACCCGGCGGTCTGCCTCGGCATGATCCTTCACACCCCGGGCACCGAACCCGGCCCGGCCGCCCTGCGCGCCATCCAGCCGGCCTTCGAACGAGGCCTGGTCAAAGACCTGTTCTGTGCCGACCGGGGCATCACCCAGGCCAAGCCTCACAACCTGCATCTGCAGCTGCTCAAACTCGGCCTCAACACGGTGAAGCACTACAACGACGACAAGGTCGACCGGCAGGGAGAGTTCCGCGGCATGCAGCTGGTCGGCGGCGAGTTCTACTGCTCGCTGATGCCCACCCCGCTCATCACTGCGGGCGCCACATACATCGACAGCCGCACGGACGAGGACCGCGCCCACGCACTCAACCTGATCCAGTCCCGGAAGGACTACCAGACCAAGATCAAGGAGTACGGGCCCGCAGGGGACCAGCGTCGACAGTGCCCCGCCCTCGGATCCCACGCCACGGTCACCTGCTACCGCCGGCCCCAGCCACGCCCGTCCACCGTCGTCGACCTCGACGCCCCCACTGTCCGCACCCCGGCAGCCCTGCCCACCATCCCCAGGCCCAAGCGGGACACCCCCGTCTACCCCGACATCTGCAGGGGGAAGAGCATCACCGTCCCGGGCACCGTGTTGGCCAAGTGGCGGCAGAAATACCCCCTGTTCACCCCTCTGTGGCAGGAAGCCTGGTCCGGACTGCGCAGTCAGAACGAGGGCGGCAACGGAAACCTCAAGAAGTCCGCCCTCGACAGCATCGACAATCCCCAGCTCCGCCTCCCGCACGGACGCGTCGCACAGACCCTGCTCAATGCCGTCATCATCTTCGTGGCGAACCTCAGAGCCATCCGACGGTTCCTCCGCGACCAGGGCATCCAGCCCCGCAAAGCCAGCACGCAGAGCGCCGCAACCCAACCCGGTGAGCCCCCCGACCCGCCCCAGGCGCGACCGGTTCCGACCGAGCAGGTCGATCCTCCGCCACGCGAGTGACACACCCCCGCCGCGCTCCGCCCCCTGAAAACCCCACATGCCTGCGCCACGGCTACCAGCCGTCGCGCAGGCATGTCCTGTTTCCGCAGGTGAGAGGTGCAGTACCTGGACCGCCACCGCCTCACCCCCTCACCGGGCCGATCACGAGGCTCGAGGCCCTAGAAACGACGAAATACCGGTGAGTCACATGACTCGACCGGTAATTCGTGAACGCTTCGGGACGATCTCGTGAACGTCCCTGTTGTGTCCGAGGGGGGACTTGAACCCCCACGCCCGATAAAGGGCACTAGCACCTCAAGCTAGCGCGTCTGCCATTCCGCCACCCGGACAGGTGTTCCGCGGGTCTGGCCCCGCGGCGACAGGGACAACGATACCAAGGATTCCGGGTGGGTTTCACCTGCGTATCCGCAGGGTGCACGGGGTGCCGGGGCCGTGTGGGCCCCGGCACCGGGGCCCTACGCCGCCTCGGGCGGCATCAGGTGGTAGCCGGGGAAGTTCCCCGGCAGGCGCTCGTGCGCGGGTCCCTGGGTGACCGCGCGGACCAGCAGCTCGCCGCCGACGAAGGCGCCGCGCCATGAGGCGCCGAGACCGCCGAAGAGCTCGGCACGGTCGCCGCGGGACCGGGGCTTGTTGTGGCCGACCTTGAAGGCGCGGATCTCCGGGGCGAGGCGGGCGTAGGTGTCCCGGTCGTCGGTGGAGAGGGTGGCGACGAGGGCGCCGTCGCCGGCGTTCATGGCGGCCAGCAGTTCCGCCTCGGTGTCGACCAGGACGATCGTGTCGACCGGGCCGAAGGGCTCCGCGTGGTGCAGCGGTGAGGTGGGGGTCGGGTTGAGGAGGGTGACCGGCGGCAGGTACGCGGAGCTGTCCTGGCCGGGCAGGAGGCGGGCGTCGTCGAGGCTGCCGCGGTGGATCGGGATCGCGCCGCGGTCGACGGCCTCGGAGACGAGGTCGCCGAGTTCCCTGGCTCTGGCCGCGTTGATCAGCGGCCCGAAGTCGAGTTCGGGGAGGTCGTCCCCGGGATCCTCGACGGCGAGCGGGTGGCCGAACCGTACGGAGCGCACGGCGGGCAGGTACGCCGACAGGAAGTCGGCGAAGAGCTCGCGCCGCACGACGAAACGGGGGTAGGCGGTGCGGTGCTGCTTGGCGTACTCGAAGGTCCCGCGGATGTGACCGGCGAGGGACTCCCAGTCGCTGTAGTCCCACACGCCCCAGGAGTTCAGGCCGTCCTGCTCCAGGACATGGCGTCTGCCCGGGTCGGCGGCCGCGGAGGCGATCCGGCCGCCGGTGTCCCGGCCGCCGACCACGCAGACGCAGCCGAGCTCGGGGGCCCGTACCAGCGCGGCGGAGAGCTCGTCGCCGCCGCTGACCAGGGTCACCGGTACGTCCTCGCGGGCGATGAGCGCGCAGGCGAGGGTGAGGCAGGCCAGTCCCCCGTCGGTGGGGGTCTTGGCGATGACGGCGTTGCCGGCCAGCGCCTGCACGAGCAGGGCGTGGACCAGGACGCTCATGGGGTGGTTCCAGCCGGCGATGTTGCCGACCGGGCCGGGCAGGGGGCGCCGCCACTCGACCATGTCGTCGATCTCGCCGATGTACCAGCGGACTCCGTCGACGGCCCGGTCGACGTCGGCCCGGGCGAGCCGCCAGGGCTTGCCGATCTCCCAGACCAGAAGGAGGGCGAGCAGTCCGCGGTGCTCACAGAGGGCGTCCAGGGCGGCCGAGACCCGCGCCCTGCGCTCGGCGACGGGGATCACCCGCCAGGCGCGGTGCTGGTCGAGGGCGGCGCGGACGGCCCGGCGGGCGGTGTCCGCGTCGAGCCGGGGCGGCCCGGCGACGGGGGTGCCGTCGACGGGGCTGGCGGCGCGCAGGATCCGGCCGTCGGCCTGCCAGGCGCCGGCCCACAGGTTGAGGACGCGGTCGTCGTGGAACGCCTCGGGGGCGGCCCGCAGACACCGCCGCCAGGTGTCCGCCCAGGCCGTTCCGGGTTTGAGGGCGAGCGTCACGGATGCTCCGCTCTTTCGGGGCGGAGCTCACGCAGCGCACCACCACGGGTGTAGAGGAATCCCCGCACCACCTCGGTACGGGGCAGTTCCGTGGCGCCGAGCAGGCGGGTGATGCACGCGCGCAGGTCCTCGGCGGGGGCGCCCAGCGCCTCGCAGTCCTCGTGGTGCACGAGCACGATCTCGCGGGTGCCGCCCCGCAGCTGGCTCAGGCGGAGCGAGCGGAGGGTGTCGGGGGTGACGCAGCCGCCCGCGTTGCGGATGACGTCGGCGTCGCCCGGCCGCAGCCCGAACATCGCCTCGACGCCGAGCCGGGCGTCCATGCACGCGACGATGGCGACCCCTGTGCGGGGCCGCTTCCGCTTGAGGTCGATCGGCGTGAGGGCCGCGCCCACGTCGTGCCTGCGGATGAGCAGTTGCTCCACACCCGAGGGCCTGGCGGGGGCGGTCACCGCAGCAGCCCGCGCACGAGCCGCGCGGTCTCCGAGGGGGTGCTGCCGACCTTGACGCCGGCGGCCTCGAGGGCCTCCTTCTTCGCCTGGGCGGTGCCGGAGGAACCGGAGACGATGGCGCCGGCGTGGCCCATGGTCTTGCCCTCGGGCGCGGTGAAGCCGGCGACGTAGCCGACGACCGGCTTGGTGACCAGACGGGAGATGTAGGAGGCGGCGCGTTCCTCGGCGTCGCCGCCGATCTCGCCGATCATGACGATGAGGTCGGTGTCGGGGTCGTCCTGGAAGGCGCGCAGGCAGTCGATGTGGGTCGTGCCGATGACGGGGTCGCCGCCGATGCCGACGGCGGTGGAGAAGCCGAGGTCGCGCAGCTCGTACATCAACTGGTAGGTCAGCGTGCCGGACTTCGACACCAGGCCGATGCGGCCGGCGGTGGTGATGTCGGCCGGGATGATGCCCGCGTTGGACTGGCCGGGGCTGATGAGCCCGGGGCAGTTGGGACCGATGACTCGGGTGCCGGAGGCGACGGCGCGGGCCCGGAAGGCGACGGTGTCGTGGACGGGGACGCCCTCGGTGATGACGACGACGAGCCCGAGCCCGCCGTCGACGGCCTCGTCGACTGCGGTGCGCACGAAGGGCGGCGGCACGAATACGACGCTGGTGTCGGCGCCGGTCATGCCGACCGCCTCCTTGACGGAGCCGAAGACCGGGACGGTACGCCCGTCGAACCCGACCCTCGTGCCGGCCTTGCGCGGGTTCACGCCGCCGACGACGTCCGTCCCCGAGGCGAGCATGCGGCGGGTGTGCTTCATGCCTTCCGAGCCGGTCATGCCCTGGACGATCACCTTGCTGTTGCGGTCGAGGAAGATGGCCATCGCGCTCAGCTCCTTGCGGGCTCGGCGGCCCGCGCGGCCGCGCCGTCCATGGTGTCCAGCTGCTCTACGAGGGGGCCCAGCGCCGCCGCGGCCTCGTCGAGGATGGCGCGGCCGCGCTCGGCGTTGTTGCCGTCGAGGCGGACGACGAGGGGCTTGGTGAGCTCGACGAGGTCGAGGGCCTGGACGATACCGTCGGCGACGGCGTCGCAGGCGGTGATGCCGCCGAAGACGTTGACGAGGACGGAGGTGACGTCGGGGTCGGAGAGGATGATCCCGAGCCCGTCGGCCATGACCTGGGCGGAGGCGCCGCCGCCGATGTCGAGGAAGTTGGCGGGGGCACCGCCGTGATGGGCGACCACGTCGAGGGTGCTCATCACCAGTCCCGCGCCGTTGCCGATGACGCCGACGGTGCCGTCGAGCTTGACGTAGTTGAGACCCTTGGCGCGGGCGGCGGCCTCCAGCGGGTCGCCCTCGCCGGGGGTCTCGTACGCCTCGTGGACGGGGTGGCGGAAGCGGGCGTTGGCGTCGAGGGACACCTTGCCGTCCAGGGCGAGGATCCGGCCGTCCGTGGCGCGGATCAGCGGGTTGACCTCGACCAGCAGGGCGTCCTCGGCGGTGAAGACCTCCCACAGCGCGATCAGGACGGGCACGGTCTCCTCGGGAAGGCCGGCCGCTTCGGCGATCTGCCGGGCCTTGTCCTCGGTGACGCCCTGCGCGGCGTCGACGGGAACGCGGGCCAGGGCCTGCGGCCGGGTGGCGGCGACCTCCTCGATGTCCATGCCGCCCTGGGCCGAGGCCATGGCGAGGAAGGTGCGCTCGGCGCGGTCGAGGAGGAAGGAGACGTAGTACTCGTCCTGGATGTCGGCGGTCGGCGTCAGCATGACCTTGCCGACCGTGTGGCCCTTGATGTCCATGCCGAGGATGGCCCGGGCCTTGTCCTCCGCGTCCGCGGGGTCGCAGGCGAGCTTCACGCCGCCGGCCCTGCCCCGGCCGCCGGTCTTCACCTGGGCCTTCACCGCGACCTGCCCGCCGAGGCGTTGGGCGGCGGCGCGGGCCTCGGCGGGGTCGTCCACCACCTGGGCGTCGAGCACGGGGACGCCGTGCCGCGCGAAGAGCTCCCTTGCTTGGTACTCGAACAGATCCATCGTCAAACGCACCTGCCCTGACTCGGAGGCCGAACGGTAATCCGGTGCACACCTCTGGACACCGGGTCGTCCATGCGGGATAAACGTCTGCATACAGTATTCGTCGGCTGTATGCAATGTACAGACCGCGGGACGGAATCCCGCGTTCGACCCGTTCACCGGCCCCCGACCGGAAGGAACCCTGGTT
>NZ_JBYIQW010000051.1:0-55984 GCF_057707815.1 Actinacidiphila sp. bgisy160 | reverse complement strand
AGAAAGTGAGCGAGGCGCATGGCGCGACCGACCCGTCGCCGTATCGCCTGGCTGGTGGGGTGCGCGGTGATGCTGCTGATCGCCGTCCTGCTGAGCCTGGCCGTCGGCAGCCGTCAGATCGCCCCGGGCGAGGTGGTCCAGGCCCTGCTGCACGGCGGCACCAGTGACGACGCCCAGGTGGTGCGGGCGCTGCGCGTGCCGCGCACCGTCATCGGAGTGCTGGCGGGCGCGGCCCTCGCCGTCGCCGGGACCGTGATGCAGGGCGTCACCCGCAACCCCATCGCCGAACCCGGCATCCTGGGCGTCAGCCAGGGCGCGTCCGTCGGGGTGGTGTGCGCGATCGCGTTCCTCGGCGTGCACACGCTCACGGGGTACGTCTGGTTCGCGTTCGTGGGCGCGGCGGTCGCGGCCTTCGCCGTCTACGCCGTCGCCGCGGGCGGCTACCGCGGTGCCTCCCCCGTGAAGCTCGCGCTTGCGGGCGCCGCGATGAACGCCTTCCTCGCCTCCGTGGTCTCCGGGATCGTCACGACCGACGCCCACGCGCTGGACGAGTTCCGGTTCTGGCAGGTCGGCTCGATCAGCGGCCGCGGCAGCGACGTCATCGGCCAGATCTGGCCGTTCGTGGCGGCCGGGCTGCTGCTGGTCGCGGCGATGGCCCGGGGCCTGGACGCGCTCGCGCTCGGCGACGACGCGGCCAAGGGCCTCGGCCACAACGTGGCGCTGCTCCGCGTCCTGGGCGCGGTGGGGGCGACCGTGCTGACCGGCGCCGCCGTAGCCGCCGTGGGGCCGATCGCCTTCACAGGTTTGGCCGTTCCGCACATCGCCCGCGCCCTGGTCGGCGCCGCGCACCGCTGGGTGCTGCCGGTGGCCGCCCTCCTGGGACCGGTGATGATCCTCGCCTCCGACGTGCTCGGCCGTATCGTCTTCCCGCCCTCGGAGGTACCGGTGGCCGTCATGACCGCTCTGCTCGGCGTGCCGTTCCTCATCGCGCTGGTCCGGCGCCGGACGGTGGTCGCCGCATGAGCCGCGCGCAGACCGCGGCCGCCGCCCGCTCCGTGCGTCCCGCCGGCCACGCCGTCCTGCGCCGCGGGCGCGGCAGTTTCCTGGTCCACCGCAGGGCCGTCCTCGTCGCCCTCGTCCTGGCCGTGCTGCTGGCGGCGGCCGTCGTGGTCTACCTCTGCGTCGGCGAGTCCTTCGTCTCCCCGGCGGAGGTCGTCGACGTCCTGTTCGGCCGGCCGAGTCCCGACCAGCTCGTCGTCGGCACGCTGCGGCTGCCGCGGCTGGTCGTGGGCCTGCTCGCCGGGGTCGCCTTCGGCATCGCGGGGGCCCTGGTCCAGACCGTCGCGCGCAATCCACTGGCCAGCCCAGACGTCATCGGCGTGACGCACGGCGCGGGCGCCGCGACGGTCGCCGCGATGAGCTTCGGGCTCGTCTCGTACACCGCGCTCCCGTACGTGTCGATCGCGGGCGGGCTCGCGGCGGCACTACTGGTCTACGTCTTCGCCTGGCGCCGCGGACTGCACGCCTCGCGCTTCGTCCTCGTCGGTATCGGCGTATCGGTCGCCCTGGGCTCGCTGACGCAGCTCTTCCTCACCAAGGGCGACTTCCTCGTCGCTCAGCAGGCCAAGGTCTGGCTGACGGGGTCGCTCAACAGCCGCGGCTACGACCAGGCCGCGCCCCTGGCGACCGTGCTGCTTCTGGCGGTCCCCGCGGTGCTCTGGGCCGCCAGGGCCCAGCGTGGGGCGTCCTTCGACGACGACACCGCCGTGGCCCTCGGCATCCGGATGGCCCGGGTACGGCTCGGACTCACCGCTCTCGGCATCGTCCTGGCCTCCGTGGCGACCGGCGCCACCGGGCCGGTCGACTTCGTGGCCCTCCTCGCCCCGCAGATCGCCCGGCGGCTGACCCGTACGGCGCAGATCCCGCTGCTGTCCTCGGCGCTGACCGGCGCGCTCGTGGTCGTCGTCGCCGACCTGCTGGCCCGGCGTCTCTTCTCCCCCGTCGAACTCCCCGTCGGCGTCCTCACCGCCGCGGTGGGCGCCCCGTACCTGATGTGGCTGATCGCCCGCACCCGCAGCCGTTCCGGAGGCACCACCTCATGAGCCGTACCAGCAGACTCAGCGCCCGGGAACTGACCCTGGCGTACGAGGACCGCACCGTCGTCGACGGCCTGGACCTGGAGATCCCCGACGGCCGGGTCACCGTCATCGTGGGCCCCAACGCCTGCGGCAAGTCCACGCTGCTGCGCGCGCTCGGCCGGCTCCTCAAGCCGCGCTCGGGCACGGTCCTGCTGGACGGCACCGAACTCGCCCGCATCCCCGGCCGGCAGATCGCCCGCGCCGTCGGCGTGCTGCCGCAGAGCCCCACGCCGCCGGACGGCATCACCGTCGCCGACCTCGTGGCGCGGGGCCGCCAGCCGCACCAGAAGTGGTGGCAGCAGTGGTCGGAGGCCGACGAACGCGCCGTCGCGGAGGCCCTGGAGCACACCGGTACCGCCGACCTCGCGGACCGGCCGGTGGACGAACTGTCCGGCGGGCAGCGCCAGCGGGTGTGGATCGCCATGGCCCTCGCGCAGGAGACGGACCTGCTGTTGCTGGACGAGCCGACCACCTACCTCGACATCGCCCACCAGGTGGAGGTGCTGGACCTGGTACGCCGTCTCAACCACTGGCGCGGGCGCACGGTCGTCGCCGTGCTCCACGACCTCAACCAGGCGGCCCGCTACGCCGACCACCTCATCGCCATGAAGGCCGGCCGGATCGTCGCCCAGGGCCCGCCCCGCGACATCGTCACCGCGGAACTCGTCCACGAGGTCTTCGGCCTCACCTCGGTCATCGTCCCGGACCCGGTGACTGGCAGCCCCTTGGTCGTCCCCGGAGTCCCCTGGCAGCCCGTGGCCACCGACTGACCTCTTCCCGCCGAACGGCACGGCGGAGGCCGCCGGACTCCGCCATACTGCCCGGGTGAACGCACCGGCAGGCCCTGTGATCCTCTTCGACGACGACCTCCATATGTACGTCCTGAAGGACGTCGCGCACGCCGAGGCCTACTGGGAACTGCCGGAGGAGTTCACTTGTGGGTTCGACGCGCACGCCCGCCCCCTGCGCATGACGGGCGAACCCCATCGGGTCGCCCTCAAACTCACCGGCGCGGCACCGGCCGAGGCGGAACCACGCCGCCTTGTCGCCGACCACTACCGGCGTTTCCTCACCCAGGAGGTGCCGCCGCAGGCCGCTGGCCTGGCGGAGTTCGTGGCGTCACTGCCCCTCGACGAGAGCTGAGGCAGCAACCGGTCCGGCAACGATCCGCCGGGCGCCTGCGCGGCGCTGTCTGGGAGCATCGCGTCATGAGCGGCACGCATGTGGGCATCAGGGACCTCGTCGTCGACTGTACGGATCCGGAGCGGCTGGCCGCGTTCTGGGGCGAGTTGCTGGGACGGGCAGTCGTGGCGCGGATCGGGCCGTACGTCTGGCTCGCGCGGGGCGAGGGGACGGGTCTGGGCTTCCAACGGACCGGCGAGCCCAAGTCCGGGAAGAACCGGGTCCACTTCGACGTGGCCTCGGCCGATCCGGCGGCGGAGCGGGCGCGGATCCAGGCGCTGGGCGGGCGGGTGCTCGAGGAGTACGCGGAGGGCGGGTTCCTGGTCATGGCCGACCCCGAGGGGAACGAGTTCTGCGTCGTCCCCGAGGGGCCGTTCGAGCTCGACGACGACGGACGCGCGAGCTACCTCCGGGATGGCGGTTGATGAGGGGGCGGCGAGGCCTCGCGGCAGCCGCCCTGCGGACCGGGCCGCGCGCTCAGCTCGTGCCGGGCGGCGCGGCCGCGAGGAGATCCCGCAACGGCTCGCGGTCCGAGGGGAGCCCCGCGGCCCGCAGCCACGAGACGCGGTTGGCTATGTTGCCCCAGCAGGCGTCCTGGTCGACCAGGACCCGCAGGAAGGCGCGCTGCGCGTCCGTCAGCGGATGGCCGGGGACGTACGGCGTCGGGAAGGCGAGCGCGAGGAGCGGGCCCCACTCGCTGTCGACGGTGTGCTGGTTGTACATCGGCGCCAGCGCGAGCGCGGCCGGGAGGACCTCGTCGAAGTGCCGGGCGCGGCCGAGCAGTCCGCGCAGCAGGGTGAAGCGGAACCAGCCGTCGAACTGGGGCAGCGGCTCGTCGAACCACGCGTCGGCGGCCCCGGGGTCCGCGAGCGCGTCGAGCAGGGCCGGCACGGCGCCAGGGCCGGTGGTGCCCAGGGCGGCGCACGCGCGTACCGCGGGGTCGGGGTCGGTCAGGAACCCGCCGGTGTCATGGCCCCAGGCGCCCAGCGACAGGAGGGCGCCCGCCCGTTCGCGGCGGTCGCCGCCGCCCTTGGCGATCCGCTCCAATCGCCCGGCCGCGGCCGGTACGCGATCGGCGAGTTCGGGCGCCCGGAGCAGATGCGTCACCGCGCCGAGGGCCGCTTCCCTGACGGTGGCGTCCGCGTCGTCCAGCCAGGGCGCGACCGCGTCGAACAGTTGCGGCCGGACGGCACGGCACGCCTCGATCGCCGCGATCTCCTCGGCCGACTCCTCGTCGTCCCCGTCGTCCCCGTCGTCCCCGTCGTCCTCGTCGTCCTCGTCGTCCTCGTACGCCGCGGAGTCGGCGAGTTCGCCCAGCCATTCCAGGAGCGCGGCACGCAACGGCCGGACCCGGTCGTCCCAGGGGAAGAAGCTCTCGTGAACGGCGAGCGTGCGCGGGTCGTTCAGGATGGCCGCGACGAACAGCGCGGCCGGCGCGGTCGCGGAGTACAACGACCCCTGGTGCAGTACGGACATCTCCAGTCGGCCGAACGACTCCGCCTGCACCTCCGGGTCGTCGTGCAGGAGGCCGAGCAGGTCGTACGGGGTGCCGTCGGCGGGCCCGTAGGCATGCGAGAGGGCGGCCCAGTCGGTCGCCGGCAACAGGGCGGCGGGGTCGGGCAGGGCGGCGGTGGCGTCGTTCGCGGACATGGGTGCAGTCTTCAGCAGGGGTCTGACAACGGCCGTGCGCATCACGCGAATCCGGCGCTTCCACCCGTGTTTCCGCGTTAGCTGTGGGGCGGAAGTGAGCGGTGTGAGGAGGGGGAGTAAATTGCGGCTGCCATTGGCATCGGATTTGACGACAGCCTGGAGAACTTGTGACCGCATCCCCCCGCCGTGCCTGGGCCCGCCCCGGCACCCTGATAGCAGCCGCCGCGACCGGCGTCATCGGTCTCGGCCTGTGCGCCACCCCGGCGTCCGCCCACACGCCCGTGTGGGACGTGACGTGCTCCAACGTGAAGGTCGACCTGACCAAGTACGGTCGTGGTGACAACACCGTGACGATCACGGTGGACGGCAAGGACCTGCTGCCCACCGAGACCTTCCACGACCAGTTCCACAAGGAACTGCCGCTGCCGGCCCACACGACCGAGGTGCAGGTGCGCCTCGTCGTCAAGGCGGCTGACGGCGACAGGTACTCGGTTGACGAGAAGAAGATCGCCCCGGTGTGCGAGGGTCAGTCCACGCCCACGCCCACCCCGACCCCCACCCCGACGGAGACGAAGACCACCGAGTCCCCGAAGCCGAGCGAGACGCCCAGCGAGTCGGCCAGCACGGCCCCCTCCGCTGCGCCCTCGACCCCCTCCACTGACGAGTCCCCGGCCGGCGACCTCGCCGAGACCGGTGCCTCCAGCTCCACCCCGCTGCTCGCGGGCGGTGCGGCCGTCGCGCTGCTCGCCGGCGGCGGTCTGCTCCTCGCGAACCGCAAGCGTCGCGCCGCAGCCCGTCACTGACCCAGGTCGCCGACGGCGGCGTGGTGACGCGCCGTGCATGACACAAGGGTGCCGGACCATGCTCCGTACGGTCCGGCACCCGGCATGTTGCGCTCCGCCGGGCGCGCGCTCCGCGTCAGCCCACGGGCCCCGGCGCGGCGGAGGCCTCGAACTCCCCCTTGCGCAGCCGGTACACCTGCAGCCGCAGGTCGTAGTACTTCTCGGTCTCCCCGACCCATTCCATGCCCACGCTGCGGGCGGTGGCGGCGCCACGGTCGTTGCGCGGCCGGACCACGGCGAAGAGTTCGTCGACGCCCGACGCGAAGGCGTACCCCGCCAGGGCGCGTCCGGCCTCACTGGCCAGGCCCCTGCCCCAGAACGGCTGGGCGAGCTGCCAGCCGATCTCGAGGTCCACGCCGTACGGCGGGAGCGGCAGGACGGCGGCTCCGCCGATGAGTTCGCCGGTCTCGCGCAGTTCGATCGCCCAGCGTCCGGCGGGCCGTTCCAGGGCGGCCCCGTCCTCCTCCCAGGAGCGCAGCAGTTCCCGCATGGCGGCGACGTCGGGCTGCCGGGTCATGGCCGGAGCCAGCCATCGCGTCACGTCGTCCGTCCCGTAGACGGCCAGCGCCGCCTCCGCGTCGTCGGTGCGCCACGGCCTCAGGACGAGCCGGGGGGTGACGATCCGGGTTTCCTCGTTGCCCTTCGCGCGCTGCGCCGCGGCCGTTCCAGTCATCTGCGTCTTCCGTCCCTGTCGCGGGCTCCGCCGGCCGTACGTCCGGCGGGCGCCCGAAGCCTGCGCCTTCCACAACACCACGGGACCGCCGTCACTTCCCGCCCCGACGAGACTGACCCCTGCAGCTGTCCGGCGGCGCGGCCGTCGACTGGACCGCGCCCGGGGCCCCCGGCGACGGCGGAGGGACCGGCCGCCGGGCCCGCTTCACCCCGCGACATGTGGCCACCGGGCGGGTCCCGGTCCGGGCGGACGCCGTCCTCCCCCACCGGCTCAACCCGCCGCTCACCGCCTGAGCGGGGTCAGCCGCCGGTCACCGCGGCCAGCAGCCCGCGGAAGTCCTCCTCGCAGGCCGGGCAGCCGCGCAGGTGGACCGCGACACCGGGGTAGCGCCGCTCGGGTGCCGCGTCCGCCAGGAAGAGCTCCAGGTAGACGTCCATCAGGTCGAGCGCCGCGTCGCAGCCGGGGTCCAGGGCGTCGGTGCGCAGGAGGTCGTCAAGGCCCTGCCATTCGTTCATGAGCGCCTCGCTGTCGTCAGGGGCAGATGTCCATTGGCTGCGAGCCGGGCACGGAGCTTACGTCGCGCGTCGAACATCGTCTTGTAGAGCGCGTTGCGGTTCGTCCCGAGCTCCGCGGCGAGCGTGTCGGCGTCCACGCCGTTCACCGCGAGCGCGGTGAACACCTGGCGCTGGCGTTCGGTGAGCTCCTCCTCCACGGCCTCGCGCAGGGCGTCGACGAGCTCACGGGCCTCACTCTGCCGGGCGGGGTCGGCCCCGAGCCGGTCGGGGAGCCGTTCCCACGCCTCGGGGTCGAGCTGCACGCCGGCGGTCCGCCAGAAGTGGCGGCCGAGTTTGGTGGACACCTCGTTCATGACGAACTTGTACGCCCAGGTCGTGAAGCGGCTGTCACCGCGGAACCCGCCGATCTTCCGGGTGATCGACAGCAGCGCGTCGGCCGCGGCCTGGTGGGCGATGTCGTCCAGTTCCGGCCCGGTGATGCCGTGCCGGGAGCCGCGCCGGTTCACCTCCGCGTACGCGATCCGCAGCAGCAGCCCGTGCAGCCTGGCGCTCGCCTCCTCGTACGCCCCGCCGTCCGCCGACAGCGCCCGCACCCACTGCGCGGACTCCGCGTCCATGGACCGGCCGCCCCGGCCCCCGTCACCGGCCAGGCCGTCGTTCTGTGCGGAATCCATGCAGTGATCCTAGACGCGGCCGCCCACCCGCACCTCCACGGCGATGGCCGCCGCGCGGCCCGGAAACCGGTCGCTCCCGGCAGGTAAGACCCGGTCGTCTCCCGTCACCAATGGGCGTACGGAAAAGAGAGAGCCGCGAGCAAGGAGGGACCGTGACCGGCTACAGCAGGAACCCGGAGGCCGTCTCGCGACTGTCACCGGAGCAGTACCGCGTGACACAGGAGAACGGCACCGAGCGCCCCTTCACGGGCGACTACCTGGACAACAAGGAACCCGGGATCTACGTCGACGTGGTCTCCGGCGAGCCGCTGTTCGCCTCGGTGGACAAGTACGACAGCCACAGCGGGTGGCCGAGCTTCACCAGGCCGCTGGACCGGACACACGTGGTGGAGCGGCCGGACCCGGGCTACGGGCTGCTGGCCACCGAGGTCCGCTCGGCGGCGGGCGACAGTCACCTGGGGCACGTCTTCCCCGACGGCCCCCGGCAGACGGGCGGCCTGCGGTACTGCATCAATTCCGCCTCGCTGCGCTTCGTCCACGCCGATGACCTGGAGCGGGAAGGTTACGGGGCCTACCTCGGGTTGTTCGACAATGGTGACAGGACCGATTCGGAGGATTGACATGGCAGGACAGACACAGAGGGCCGTACTCGCGGGCGGGTGCTTCTGGGGCATGCAGGACCTGATCCGCAAGCAGCCCGGCGTCGTCGGGACCCGCGTTGGCTACACGGGCGGCGACGTGCCCAATGCCACCTACCGCAACCACGGCACCCACGCCGAGGCGATCGAGATCCTCTTCGACCCCGAGAAGACGGACTACCGTGCGCTGCTGGAGTTCTTCTTCCAGATCCACGACCCGTCGACGCGGAACCGCCAGGGCAACGACATCGGCATGAGCTACCGCTCGGCGATCTACTACGTGGACGACGAGCAGAAGCGCGTCGCGGAGGACACCATCGCCGACGTCGACGCCTCGGGCCTGTGGCCCGGCAAGGTCGTCACCGAGGTCGAGCCCGTCGGGCCGTTCTGGGAGGCCGAGCCGGAGCACCAGGACTACCTGGAGCGCTACCCCGAGGGGTACACCTGCCACTTCCCGCGGCCGAACTGGCGGCTGCCCGCCCGCGCGAAGGGCTGAAAGACCCCGTCGCGCCGCCCTGGTGACGGGCTCGGGCGGCGTGGCGGCCCCCGGCGGCCCGGGGCCCTCGCGGCCCCGGGCCGCCGTCGTACGTCAGCCGGCGGCCGTGGCGCGGGCCCGCCGGTGGTGTCGCGTGGCCTTCATCCGGTTGCCACGGGCCGCCATGGAGCACCAGCGGGCGGTGCCGGCCTTGCTGCGGTCGAGCGGGAACAGCCGGCACTCGTCGCTGGTGCGGGGCCGCAGGCGTCCGGACCTGCCCTCCTGGAGCGCGCGCCAGTCCGTGACGGCCCGGACCGGCCGGAATGCGGCCGGCGGGGGCCTCCAGCACCCGGTCGATGCCGTACGCGGTCACCCGCGGCACCCGGGCGACCTCGCTGAGCAGCTTCTGGAGGTCGCCGGGTGTCCCGTCCCCGCGCGTGGTCAGGCGCGGACCTCGGGCCCCGCGGTGGCGGAGCCGGTCTCCAGCAGCCGCCCCTCGGACAGGTGCAGCCGACGGTCGACGCCGATCCGCTCCAGGAACCGCACGTCGTGGCTGACCACGACGAAGGCGCCCTCGTAGGCGGCCAGGGCGCTCTCCAGCTGCCCGACGCTGACCAGGTCGAGGTTGTTCGTCGGCTCGTCCAGCAGCAACAGGTGCGGGGCGGGCTCGGCACACAGGACGCAGGCCAAGGTGGCGCGCAGCCGTTCGCCCCCGGACAGCACCCGGACCGGGAGGTGGGCGCGCGGGCCCCGGAACAGGAAGCGGGCGAGCAGGTTCATCCGCTCGGCCTCCGGCGTCGCCGGGGCGAACCGCGCGAGGTTCTCCGCCACCGTGCGGTCCGCTTCCAGCAGGTCGAGGCGCTGCGAGAGGTACGCGACGCGGCCGTCGGCCCGCCTGACCCGGCCACCGTCCACGGGTTCGAGGTCGCCGTGGAGCAGACGCAGCAGGGTGGACTTTCCCGCGCCGTTGGAGCCGGTCAGGGCGATCCGCTCCGGCCCTCGGATCGTCAGGGCGACGCCCTCGCCCGCGAAGACCTCGCGCCCGTCGTAGTGGATCCGCATCCCGTCGCCCGCGAACAGCGTGCGTCCGGCGGGGACACGCGTGTCGGGCAGCTCCACCACGATCCGCTGGTCGTCGCGCAGGGCCCGGCCCGCCTCGTCCAGACGCGCCTTGGCCTCGCCGACCCGGGCGGAGTGGGTCTCGTTCGACCGCCCGGCCGACTCCTGGGCGCGGCGCTTCAGCGTCCCGGCGAAGATCTTGGGCAGTCCCGCACTGTCGAGGGTGCGCGCCGCGTTGCCGGCCCGGCGAGCCGCCCGTTCGCGGGCCTGCTGCAACTCGCGCTTCTCACGTCTGAGTTCCTGCTCGGCGCTGCGGACGTTCCGCTCGGCGGCCTCCTGGGCTGCCCGCACGGCCTCCTCGTACCGGGTGTAGTTGCCGCCGTGGAACTGGAGCGCGCCACGGTCGAGTTCTGCCACCCGGTCCACCCGGTCGAGCAGTTCGCGGTCGTGACTGACGAGCAGCAGGCATCCGCGCCACTCGTCCAGGACCGTGTACAGCGCGCGGCGTGCGTCGCTGTCCAGGTTGTTGGTGGGCTCGTCGAGCAGCAGGACGTCGGGGCGCCTGAGGAGCTGGGCCGCCAGGCCGAGCGAGACGATCCGGCCGCCGTTCAGGGTCCGCAACGGCCGGGCGAGGGAGACGTCCCCGAGGCCGAGCCGGTCGAGTTCGACGCGGGTGCGTTCCTCGATGTCCCAGTCGTCACCGATGGTGGTGAAGTGCTCCTCGGCGGTGTCCCCGGACTCGATGGCGTCGATCGCGCGGATCACGTCGGCGACGCCCATGACCTCGGCCACGGTGAGGTCGCCGGCCAGCGGCAGGCTCTGCGGCAGGTAGCCGAGCGTTCCGTTGACGGTGACGGTGCCGCCGCGTGGCCGGTACTCCCCCGCGATCAGCTTGAGGAGGGTGCTCTTTCCGGCGCCGTTCGGCGCGACGAGCCCGGTGCGGCCGCCGCCGACGGTGAAGGACAGGTCCTCGAAGACGGGGGTGTCGTCAGGCCAGGAGAAGGACAGGTGGGAACAGATGACGTACGCGTCGGACATGAGTAGGCCCTCGGGAGGTCGCCGCGCGTGGCAAGGGGGCCGCCGCGCGGGAAAGGAACGTGTGGAAGGCAGGACGGAGCTGCCACGGCGTCGGTGCGTCGTGCGCACCCGCCCATGGCCGAGGACACCCGGTATCACCCGGAGATGTCGTCGTCACCCACCACGTTCGGACTCCTTGGTTCCCGATTCGGAGATGCGTGCCACCCTACCAGCCGCCCCGAAGAACCGTTCAGCGGCCGGGTCCGGCCAGGCCGCCGGGCAGGTGTGCCGCGTGCTCCCCGCCGGTGAGGCGCGGGACCAGCGCGCCAAGGGCAGGGGCGACCATGGCGAGGGCGGGGTCCGCGCCGCGGTTCGCCGGTCCGTCACAGCGCCCGCTCCCCGCCGTCGACGGGCGGCATGACGCCGGTGAGGCAACGCGGCCGTCGAGAGGAGGGCCGCGGCCGTCGACTGCGGGGCCGTCCCGGCGGCGCAGGGCGTCCTCCGGGCGCCCGCCACCGGTCAGGGCGGCGAGTTCCTTGACGCGATCGGTGTCGATGTGCCCGGGCGAGGGAACTGCTTCGTCGACAGGACCCAGCCCAGTCGGCCCACCGACGGGCCGGCAGCGCCACCGGGGACGGGGCGGCGGGAAGCGGTGGGCCCGGTCGGGGGGTGGACCGGCGTCAACGTGTCAGCGGTCCGCCGTGCCGCCGTGTGCGAGGCACAGGGACGCACCGGCGTCCTTGTGCGACGCGGCCAGGTAGGCCCAGCCCAGGGGGTTCCACCGCAGGCGGCGCACCTCGACGCCGTCGATCACGGCGTTCCCCCGCGCCGCGCACTCGTACGTGTCCGCGGCGCGGCGCATCGCGGTCCGCACGGCGTCCTGCGCGTCGGCGGCCTCCTCGACCACGTAGTAGTGGCTGCGCACGGCCCCCTGGGGCGTACTGAACCGCAATCCCACGAACCAGCGGTCCTCGGGGGCGACGGTGGCAAGCATCGGCACGGCTCTCCTCGTTCGCGGTCTCCGTGGCGGCCGCCTCACGGACCACCACTCTCGATCCGTTGCAACGGCAGGCCGGCCGCCCTCCATCGCAGGTCGGGGAGGCACCGGTGTACCTGGGAACGGTGGTACCACCCCGGTTCTGGAGCGGCGCTCAGCCCTCGTCGGCGGGCCGGTGCCGTACCGAGCAGGTGAAGACGCCGGAGCCGGACCGCTCGCACTCGACGTACGCGGCGGTCCCCGCCCCCGCGGCGGGCGGGCGCCAGGGCATGACGGCCTCGCCCGCGAGCAGTGCCTCAAGGGTCTGTAGCCGGGGGTCGCGCAGGGCGGGGTGGTGCTCGTAGCCGGCCGCGCCGAGGGCCAGGGCGACCGCCATGCCGAGCAGGTTGACCTCGGTCGGCTGCCCGGGCGGTGCCGAGCCCTTCACAGGGTGGAGGCGAATGCCCTCGTCGGGCACCTCGATCACGCGGGCGGCGTAGCGCTCGCTCATGGGCGGGGTGGTTTCCTTCCGGTGCGGTGACGCGGGGTCATCCCCCACTGGGACCGAAGCGCTCGGTGCGGATCCGCTCCGGGGAGTGGCCCAGGGCCACCAGCAGGCCCGCGGCCGTCTCGACGAATCCGGTGGGGCCGCACACATAACAGGTGGGCTCGAAGTCCGCCGGCCAGCCCCATTCGGCCAGGTCGCGCGCCTGCAGCCGGCCCACCGGGCGCGGCGCGCCGTCCGGCGCCGAGCGGGTGTAGACATGCGTCGTGTCGAGGCCGGGGGCGCCCTGGTCCAGCTCGGCCGCGTAGAACCGGTCCTCCGGCGTGCGCACGGAGTACAGCAGCCGGAACGGGGCGCGGCTACCCGCCGCGGCACGGCCGCGGACCATCGCCATGAGCGGGACGACGCCGGAGCCGCCGGCGACCAGCAGGACCGGTTCGGTCTGCTCGGGGCGCCAGACGAACCAGCCGCCGACGGGGCCGCGGATCTCGACGGCGTCCCCGACGGCGAGGCCGTCGGCCAGATACGGCGAGACCTCGCCGTCCTCGACGCGCTGGACGGTCAGTTCGATCCGGTCGCCGTCGGCCGCGGACGCCAGGGAGTAGCTGCGCTGGGTGCTGTAGCCGTCCTCCGCGGTGAGCCGGACGTCGAGGTGCTGGCCGGGCAGATGACCGGGCCAGCCGGGTACGTCGAACACGAGGGTCGTCGCCGCCACGGACTCGCCGCGCCGTTCCACCAGTTCGGCGGCCTGCCAGCGCAGGCGGTCGCCTAGTCGCCTTGGTACCGCTGCTCGCGCCATGGGTCTCCGTAGTCGTGGTAGCCGACGCTCTCCCAGAAGCCCGGTTCGTCCTCCGGGAGCAGTTGGATGCCGCGGACCCACTTCGCCGACTTCCACAGGTACAGGTGCGGGACCAGCAGCCGGGCGGGGCCGCCGTGCTCGGGGGCGAGCTCGTCCCCGTCGTACTCGTGGGCGATCCACGCCTTCCCGTCGAGGAGGTCCTCCAGGGGAAGGTTGGTGGTGTAGCCGCCGTAGGAGTGAACGAGCGCGTACTCGGCGGCGGTCTCGACGTCGGCGAGCAGCACGTCCAGGGAGACGCCCCGCCAGTGGGTGCCGAACTTCGACCATTTCGTCACGCAGTGCAGGTCGACAGTGGGCGTCTCCGAGGGCAACGCCATGAGTTCCGCCCAGTTCCACCGGTGGCCGGTCCCGTCCTCGGTGGTGACGGTGAACTCCCAGTCGTCGTGGGTGATGCGCGGGGTGGGACCGGCGGACAGGACGGGGAAATCGAAGGTCTCGTACTGTCCCGGCGGAAGCTTGTTGCCCGACGTGGGGCGCCGCCCGTGGAATCCGCGCGAGATGATGGGCATGCCGCGCCTTCCTTCCTCTGCTCGCCGCCCCGGCTCGCCCGTGGTGCGGAACACCAGCATCGCGGACCGGGGGGATCCGGTCCACCGGAGCCCGCCGCGGCGTGGACCGCCGAGCCTTGAGTGAACCGATCGGTTCCCTTACGTGGCCCACCGCGGCCGTCGCTCACAGTGAAGGAGAACGATCGGGATCCTCAAGGCATGAGCGACGCGCCCTCCTCCCCCGTGCGCCGGCTCGGTGGCCGAGTCGCCCGGGAGCGGACCCTCGTGGCGGCGACCGAACTGTACGTCGCCCAGGGGGTCAACGCGACCGGGATGGACCAGCCGGCCACGGTCGCCAACGCCTCGAAGCGCACCCTGTACACGCACTTCACCGGCAAGGACGAGCTCGTCACGCCTGTCTGAGCGAACTCGAGGAGGGCCTGCTCCCCGCCGAGGTGATCCCCGGGGAGCCCTGCCCGGATGCGCGGGAGCAACTCCTGGCCGTCTTCGACCGGCGACCGCGGACGACGGACGGACCGCTGCGCGGCTGCCCCTTACTGAACGCCGCCTTCGAGGTCCCCGACCCCGACCACCCGGTCCACGCGCTGGTGGCCGTCTGCAAGACCGCGTTCGCCCGCAGGCTGACGGCCCTCGCACGGCCGGCCGGTACCCGCGACACGGAGGAGCTCGGGGAACGGCTCGCCCTCCTGTACGACGGCGCCGTCGCCCGCAGCACCGCGCTGAACGCCACAGGTCGGGCGTCCGCGCCCGTGCCATGGCCACCGCCCTCGTCGACGCCGCGATCGACGGGTCTCCGCGGCTCCTCAGCGCAGCCGCGTCGCCGTCCGGCGGCGGTCCGACAGCACCTCGCGGGCGGCCCGTGCGCCGGAGGCGAGGGCGCCCTGGAGCGATCCGGTCGCCCGGTGGTCGCCGCACACGTGACGCCCCGGCCCGAAGCGGGTGGTGCGGGTCATCGGGTGCGGCGCCGGCATCGCGGGCAGCGCCTCGCGCACGGTACAGCGGTGCAGCGGCTCCCAGACGGAGGCGTCCGTGCCGTACGCGTCCGACAGTGCCGCGGTCAGGGCGGGTTCGTCGGCGGGGCCCGGCGCGCCGAGCACGGAGCTGGCGACCAGGGCGCGGCCGTCCGGGGACAGTCTGGGCTGCACTTCGGTGAGGACCACGGTGTTGAGGAAGCGGCGGCGTTCGTCCACCAGCAGCGTCGGTTCGGCGAGCGGCGACCGGTCCGCGGCGTGGTAGTAGGTCGTCACGGTCCGCGTCGGCGGGGTCGTCAGGCCGGGCAGCAGCCGCGCTGCCGCCCCCGGCCCTGTGGCGACCACCACGACGGGCGCGGTGACCTCCGTGCCGTCCTCCAGCAGCACCCCGTCGCCGGTCAGTTCGCGCACCGGGGCCTCGGTGCGGACGGTGCCCTCGGGCAGTCGCCCGGCCAGCTGCCCGGGCACGGCGCCGATCCCCCCGGCGGGCAGGGCGAGGGTGCCGCGCAGCATGCTGCGCCACACGAAGTGGAAGAAGCGGCTGGAGGTCTCCAGTTCGTCCTCCAGGAAGACCCCGGAGAGGAAGGGCCGGAACAGGGTCTCCACCAGCTCGGGCGAGATGCCCGCGGCGGCCAGCGCGGTGAGCGTCGTGGTGTCCGCGCCCGTGCGCAGCCGTCCCGGGGGCAGCAGCATGTCACGGGCGCTGAGGACGCCCAGCGCCACCAGGTCGCGCCCCGAGGCGAGCCGTCCGGGCAGCAGGTCGGAGGTCGCGTACGGCGGACGGGTCGGGTCGGCGAAACGCAGCCGCCCGCGGGGGGTGTGCACCAGCACGCCGGGGGTGAACGGCCGCAGCCGCAGGGGCTCCAGCTCCAGACGCCGCTTCACCTGGGGGTAGGAGGTGTTGAAGACCTGGAAGCCGCGGTCGAGGAGGAAACCGCGATGCCGGTCGGTGCGCATCCGCCCGCCGACGCCGTCCGAGGCCTCCAGTACCCGCACCGCCAGGCCCGCCACGGCGAGGTCGGCCGCGCACGCCAGCCCGGCGGCGCCCGCCCCGACCACGACCACGTCACAGCGGCCACCGCGCTCCTGCTGCATGGTTCCGGTGCCCTTTCCTCCGTGTACACCCCGATACGGGCCGGCTTTCCGTACGCTACGCGGGTGCCCGGGGCGACCCCCCGCAACACACCGCCGAACGGGCGCACGGCACGGGCGGACCGAATGAGTCCGCGCCGTGGCGGAGGTCCTCTCCGTGACGGCACACGAGGGAAGGCTGGATCGGTGAAGCCGCAGCTGCACGAGGTCCTGCAGGCGTTCGTGGACGACGCATCTGTGCCGGGCGCGGTGGGCCCGGTACCCCGGAGCAGCGGCGCGACCGTCACCGCCGCCCGCGAGCCGGCCGCGGCGGTGAGGCGGCACCCGCTGCCGGCGCGGTGGACGCGGCGCCCTCCGGGCCGGACCTCGACGAGCGGTTCGCGCTCAGCCTGGCGTTCCTCGTCGACGGCATCGCCACGCGCCTGCCGGAAGGCGGCGCCCCGGGCTGACGCGGGAGGTCCTCCACACCGGTGGGGGCGTCCCCGATGAAAGGCCGTCAGCAGGGCAGACGTATTCAGGACCGAACCCTCGGAAAGGAGCACGACGTGCCTCTTCGCTTCCGCAAGTCGTTCCGGATCCTTCCCGGCGTCCGCCTGAACATCAACAAGCGCTCGCTGTCCCTCACCACGGGCGGCAAGGGCGTCCACCACACGGTCAACACCCGCGGTGAGCGCACCGAATCCGTCGATCTCCCGGGGCCGTTCTCCTGGCGCCGCACTCGTAAGGGGCACTGACGCCCGTCGTCATTCGAGGATCCAGCCCGCCATCCAGCGCTCCCGCACGGCGGGCCACTCCGCGGCGACCAGGGAGTAGTACACGGTGTCGCGCCACGATCCGTCGACCCGGCGGCAGTGCCGGCGCAGCACTCCCTCGCGGATGCCGCCGATACGGGACACCGCGTCCTGGGTCGGCAGGTCGAGGTCGTCCAGGCGCCACTGGACGCGCCCGAACCCCAAATCCTCGAAGGCGTAGTACACCAGCATGAAGTGGGTCTCCAGGTGGACCGGGCTGCCCCACAGGGCCGGGTCCAGCCAGCTCCACCCGATGTCCACGCGCTCGTCGACGACGGAGATGTCGACGTACGCGGCCCAGCCCGACGGGCGCTGCGTGGCGTGCGGGACGACGGCGAACACCACGGACTCCCCCGCCGCGGCCTGCGCCAGCCGCTGCTCCACCAGCGCCGCCATCTCCCCCGGTGAACCGGGCGGCGTCGTGGAGAGCCAGCGCCACATCGCCTCGTCGGCGCGTGCCGCCGCGAACAGCGCCGGCACGTGCAGCGGCGACAACGGGACCAGCCGCGCGTACCGGCCGTCGACGGTGACCGAAGCGGGGAAGCGTACTGCCATATCCGCACGCTAATCGGGCGGGCACGCGCCCGCACCAACTCGCCGATTCCCGCCCACCGGCCCCATCGGCCCCATCACCCTCGTGTGACAGGATGACGACGGACGGTGGGCGCGGTGTCGGCGGCAGGGGAGGGCGGGCACCCTGCGGGACGACGCGGCGCGGATCCGTGCGCTGATCAAGCGCTGGGCTGACGCGGTGCACCAGGGCGACCTCGACGCCGTGGTCGCGGACCACGCCGAGGACATCGTGATGTCCGACGTGCCACCACGCCACGACGGCGTCCGCGGCCTCGCCGCCTGGCGGAAGGTGTGGCCGCCGTTCTTCGACCGGCAGGCCCGGGGAGCCTCGTTCGCGATCGTGTCCCTGCCGGTCACCGCCGGCGACGAGGTGGCGTTCGCGCACGCCCCGCTCCGCTGCGGAAGCCCGCAGGACCCCGCCGGGCACCCCGAACTCCGGCTCCGCCTCACGCCCGGGCTGCGCAAGCAGGGCGGCCGGTGGGTGGTCGCGCACGAGCACCACTCCATCCCGCACACCGGCTGACCGGCCCCTCGTCGCGGTAGCCTCGGCGGCATGATCCCGGACACGGACCGGTGGCGGGGCTTCGCCGCCCTCCTGCCGCCGGCTGACGCCGAGTACGTCGAGGACTGCGTGAGCATCGGCGAACAGGAGGCCGCTCTCGGCCGCCTCGTCGCGGGGCTCCTCGAACACCGGCCCGCGATCAGCGAGGCCGAGTGGGCCACGATCGCGGCGACCGCCGAGGCCTGGGACACATGGCCGGCCCTCGGCCCGGGCCTGACCCGGTGCCTCGACCTGTGCGGCGGCGGTACCTCGCTCACGGTGATCGGTGACTCGGACGCGGACGCCCTCCCCGGGTCGGCCGTCGCCGACGGCCCGCTCCTGGCGGAGCTCCACCTCGTCCCCTGGATCGGCTGCGCGCGCTGCGAGGCGGTGCTCGCCCGCGCGCACCGCCGGGAGCCCTGGGGCGGACTGTCCCATCTCGCGGCCGGCTACGTGGTCCTCGCACCTCACCGGGCCGCACCCGCGCGCGTCCACGGCCCGGAGGCGGTCGACGAGGCGGTCGCCGCGCTGCGCGCGGTCTGCGGCGGCGAGCACGGTCCGGCAGCGCGATAACGTGCCCGGCATGACAGACGACTTCGACGTGCGCCGGGAGCTGGCCGCGGGCATGACCGACCCGGCCGGGGCCCTGCGGTTCGTACGCGGCTTCGCCGGACACTGGCTCGCGCCCCTGCAGGACGGCGACGGGTACGGTGAGCCCGAACTGGCCGCCGCGGAGGAACGCCTGGGCTTCGCCCTCCCCTCCGTACTGCGCGACGCCTACCGGCTCTTCGGGCGGCGCCCGGACCTGACCAGCAATCACGACAGGCTGCTCGCGCCGGCGGAACTCCACGTGGACTCCCGCGCGGAGGCGCTGGTCTTCCGGTACGAGAACCAGGGCGCCGCGTCGTGGGGCATCCTCCTGCGCGACCTGCACAAGCCCGATCCGCCGGTCGTCATGAAGCCGGACCTCGCGGACAAGGAGGCCGAGAGGTGGTCGGCGTGGCTGGACCGCTTCTCGTGGGCCTGCGTCGAGATCGTCCTGTCGGAGTCGCTGCACGAGCCGTCCGAGCTCGGCGACTTCCGTGACGACCTCGACGACGCCCAGTTCGAGGCCCTGAGCGGGCGGTTCACCCCGCTGCCGTTCCCCGCGTACCCGCCCGGCGAGGACCTGGGCGCGCGCTGGTACGCCGGCCCCGACGTCATACTCCGCGAGGACGACCGGACGTTCCTGTGGGCGCGGGCGCGCACCGAGGAGGCGCTCGACCGGGTGCGCGACGACCTCCCCGGCTACTGGCTCAACGACCCCCGCTGACCCCTCCGGCCCCGCCCCCTCGGTGTAAGGGCCACGGGTTCAGCCGAGGGGGACCTCCTGGCGGAGGGCCTCCAGCACGGGGCCGTACATCCGGGTCTTGATCGTTCCGAGGGTGGCTCCCGCCTTCCCGGCCAGAGGGCGGGCGAGGGCGACCGCCGCCTCACGGACCTCACCCTCCCCCGCCGTACCGTCGACGATGCGCTCGGCCAGCGCGTCGAGACCGCCGTAACGGCGCGCGGTGGTCATGGCCTCGTGGGCCGTCTGCGGGTGCAGGCGGGCCTGGATGAGAGCCGACATGCCCGGGGTGAAGGGGATGTTGATGTCCGCCTCCGGCAGACACCAGTAGCCGCGGTCGGCGCGCATCACCCGGACGTCGTGGGCCAGCGAGAGCATCGCGCCCGCGGCGAAGGTGTGGCCCTGCAGCGCCGCGACGGTGGCCACCGGCAGGGTCAGGACACGGGCGAGCAGCGCCTGCACGCCGCTGACGTACGCGCCCGCCTGGTCCGCGTGCGCGAAGAGCCACTCCAGGTCGAGCCCGTTGGACCAGAACTTCCCCGTGGCCGCGGTGACCAGGGCCCGCGGCCCCTCCGCCTTCTCCACCTCGTCGAGGAGGGCGTCGACGGACGCGAGCCAGTCGGGATGGAAGCGGTTCTCGGTGTCCCCGAGGTCGAGGATGAAGACGTCGTCCTGGCGGTCGAGCGTGGGCATGGCTGCTCCTTGGGTGGTCCCGCTCCCTCACCGACGTACCTACCAGTCGGTAACTGCATGCCCATGCTACAGGTGACGCCACCCCGCGCACCCTTCCCCGTCGGATGTTCGCCGCCGCGCCGTACCGGGGTCGCCTCCCGGAAGCGTCCGCCCCAACTTTCCCCGAACGCGGGAATTGAACTGCGGGCCCACCCGCCCGGACCCACGCGGCCCAGGCCACCTCGGAACCACCGTCGTTGCGCGGGGAGAACTCGGCGGTCGCGTTCTAAGGCCGCCCGTCGTGCCGCAGGATCGACGTGACGGCCGGCACGGCCCCCACACCCACCTCGAATACGTGATCGATTGTGGGCGACGCCTTCGCCGAGGGGCGCAGACCCACGACGACATCTACCGCGCCATCGGCACTGCGGCCCGATGCCTCGCCAAGCAAGGCGCGTTCGAGTCGCCCCCCCTCCCCCGCGAACACCACCGTCCGGCGCGAAGAGGTCCGTCCCCAACGGCCAAGTCCTCCCGGGGTGGGCTGCTCACCCTGTCCGGGCCCGAGCGGAGAGCCGACGTGCGAGGGGTAATGCGCAGGCGGACAATTGACAGTGGTGCGGCACCTTGCCAGTCCTCGACACAGACGCATTCGGATGCGCGTCTCACGCTCGCGCAGCCCGCTCGGACGCCCTCCCCGCGTCGCGCATAAGCAGGGGTTTTCGACTATGGACGGCATCAACCAACAGGCCCTGGACGGCCTGCGCGAGTCACTGCGGGGACCTGTCGTCGCTGCGGGAGACGCAGGCTACGACGAGGACCGCAGCATCTACAACGCCATGATCGACCGGCGCCCGGCGGCGATTGCCGGCTGCGTCGACGTAGCGGACGTCAGGGCCGTGCTCTCCTTCGCCCAGGACATCGGGCTGGACCTGGCGGTCCGCGGCGGCGGACACAGTGGTCCGGGGCTTTGCCTGATCGATGACGGACTGACACTCGACCTGACACCTATGCGCTGGGTGCACGTCGACCCACAAACGAGAACCGCGCGCGTGGGCGGCGGAAGCCTGCAGGGCGACCTCGACCACGCAGCGCACGCCTTCGGACTGGCGACTCCGACCGGAACCATATCGACCACCGGGATCGGCGGTCTCACCCTCGGCGGCGGCCACGGGCACCTGACCCGCAGGTACGGGCTGACCATCGACAACCTGGTGTCCGCCGACGTCGTCCTTGCCGACGGCACATTCGTCACCGCGTCAGAGAGCGACCACCCGGACCTGTTCTGGGCTCTGCGGGGCGGCGGCGGCAACTTCGGTGTCGTCACCTCGTTCACCTTCCGACTGCACCCCGTGGACACCGTCGGTGTCGGGTTGACCGTTTGGCCCATCGACCATGCCCGCGAAGTACTCCAGTGGTACAGGGATTTCCTCCCCGCCGCACCGGATGAACTCAGTGGCTTCTTCGCCTTGCTGACAGTGCCGCCCGGGCCGCCCTTCCCCGAACCCATCCACGGGCAGAAGGTGTGCGGCGTGGTGTGGTGCTACACAGGCGACCTCGAAGGGGATGGCCTGGAGAAGGCGCTGACCGTCGTCAACGAGCCCGGACCACCGGCATTCCACTTCACCAGCCCCATGCCCTACCCCGCCCTGCAAAGCCTGTTCGACGGACTGATGCCAAAAGGGCTCCAGTGGTACTGGCGCGGCGACTTCTTCGACAGCATCCCCGACGAGGCCATAGGCGTGCACGAGCAGCACGGCCACAATCTCCCCACCGGGCTGTCCACAATGCACCTGTACCCCATCGACGCGGCGACCCGCCAAGTCGGCACCGACGACACAGCCTGGGCCTACCGGCACGCCGTGTGGTCCGGCGTCATCGCCGGCATCGACCCCGAACCCGCCAATGCCGAACTGATCCGCCAGTGGTGCGTCGACTACTGGACCGACCTGCATCCCCACTCCATGGGTGGCGCCTACATCAACTTCCTCGGCGAACAGGAAGGCCCCGACCGGGTCCATGGCACCTACCGCGATCACTATGGCCGATTGGCCGCGATCAAACACACCTACGACCCTCACAACTTCTTCCACGCCAACCAGAACATCCCACCCGCCACCTCGTAAGCGGCCGGCACAAGTGCGTCACCAGCGGCCCTCTTCTCGCCGTGCGGCAATTTCATCCCTGACTGCGGGCGCCGCTGAGAATGGTCCATGAACTCCTTGACGATGGACAAGGTGGTGGTCCTTCCCCTTCGGTGGGGAGTTACCATCCCCTCCGCGGATCGGGGCCAGGCGGTGTCCGATCCGTCGCGAATGAAGACCCCGGCAGGCGCGACGTGGCGGATGTTCAGGCCTGACGCGAGCGCCGGACCCCCACGGCGTCGGCGTACTGGCGCTGCCTCACGTACTCCTGGGCGACGTCCAGGTGTTGTTGGTCCAGTTGTTCGGCAGGCGCGGAGGAGGTCACCTCCGGGCGCCGACTCACGACCGGTGGCCACGGCGGTCGACCGCGCCAGGCGCGGTGCGCTCTCGGCTGCACCTGGGCGGGCGTCGTGGACTCGCCGTCATCACCCACGCCGAGGTCACCTGCCTCGCCACGCCCACGTCACCGGCGCAGGCTCACCGAACCTGCTCAGCCCCCGGCCTCCCGAACCGAAGCGCGACAGTTGCCACAAAGGCAGGCTTGCCGTCACCGTGGCCGAGTTGGTAAACGTCACAACCAACTGAGGACCGACGCCGTTCAAGGCGGCAGCGGCCTGTCAGTGGCCGGTGGCAAGATCGCCGGCATGGTGTTCGTACGTACTACTCCGCCGCGGCCAATCGACGTCACCGCCGTCTTTCCCGAGTTGACTCCGTTGGCGCGTGCGGCGATTCGGCTGCATCCACGTGCCGGGTCGCCCTCGGTCCGGGACAGCTCCGTCGGCGGCCCGCTGTTGTGGCCGGCCGAGGAGCCCTGGCCGCACTGCGAAGCCGTGCATCCCGGCACCGGACGAAGCAAGTCGCCGGCGGACATACGCCTCGACAGGCGCCGGCGAGCCCGACTCCACCGTGATCCCCAAGGTCCTCACTCCACGCCGGAGGAGACGGCGATCCAGCACCGCAACGACGCCAGGTTCATGGAGCGACTCGAAGCCGGCCCGCCCTGGCCCGCGGAGAGTCCGGTCCCCATGCTGCCCGTCGCCCAGCTATACGTGCGCGATGTCCCTCTCCTGCGGGCGCCCGGCAAGGCCGACGTGCTCCAAGTGCTCTGGTGTCCCTACGACCACGCACCGTATGCCAAGCCCGCGACTGCGCTGTTCTGGCGATCCGCGGCCGATGTCGATGACGTCCTGGCTCTACCGCCGGACCCTTACGAGGCGGACTGGGACGGCTACGTGCCGGAGCCCTGTCGACTGGCACCGGAAGCGATCACCGAGTATCCCCACAGCCTCGATCTCAGCCCCGAGATGCGGCTGATGGTGGAGGACTGGAGCAGATGGCAGGCCGCCGGCGCCGGCGTGGACAGTTCGTACGCGAGCTGTCCGGCGGAGTTCTACGACGGCAATCTGGCAAACGCTCCCGGCTGGAAGGTCGGCGGCTGGCCCCCATGGGGCCGCACCGACCCCGATCCCCGATACTGCAGCGTCTGCGCGGTACAGATGGTCCCGCTGCTGACCATTGCCTCCCTCGAATGGGACTACGGCAAGCGCGGCTGGGCGCCGTACGAGGACCAAGCTGCCGCCTGTGCCGAAAGCCATCACGCCGGCCAGGACCCTGCGCAGCCGACCAAGGTGGAAGTCGGCAGCGCCGACAACATGCAGCTCTACGCCTGCCCGACCTCCCCCGAGCATCCGCACACCGACCTGATCCAATGAGCTGTCACTGACCGACGCGCAGCCGGTGACGGAAGCCCGAGTGAGAGTCGCGTGCTGGGCGGCCGGCACGTGAGCCGCCGCCCTTCACGCCAACACTGTTGAACATGTTCAAGGATGCTGCCACGCTCTCCATCGACCGATCTTGGCGCTCACCGGACCGTGAGGCACGGTTGACCAGCCCATGGAGACCCCGCAAACCCGTTGGCAGCACGACGAACTGGCCCTATGTCATCGCGGCAATCCCCACCGTCGCGGCCCTTGCCTTCTTCGCTCTTCTCGCCTACGGCAGGATCTCCTCACGCGCCCTGGATCCGCGTTCCGTGGACTGCACGGAAACCGAGTCGTTCTTCGGCGGTTCGATTCCCCCCGGGGCAACCGAGGTCGTCTGCACCAACACACGCGGGTTCATGGACAAGGCATACGTCGCCGATTTCCGCATGCCGCGCGAGCGCCTCGCGGACCGGCTGACCGCGGCGTTCCCCCGGCTGACCGTCTCCCAGTCATGCAAGGCGGACCTCTGCCTCGGCAACCGGCCGGAGGAGCGGTGGAACGGCGAACTGTCGTCCCACATGGAGGTCACGGTGACCTACCAGCGGGACGACACGGCCCTGGTCCACATCGCCGCCTACAACGTGTGACGCGCCGGCGGTGGAGCCGCCAGAGGCGGAGTCCACCGCGCATCAGCATGTCCGCACGCTCCCGGTGGCCGACAACAAGCCGCGCTTCTCAACCCAGAAGAGGGCGACGGGCTACGTCATCAGTTCGATGTGGGGATGCTCGGGTGCCGCCGGGCAGACGTACAGCTGCTGCCTGTAGCCGCGTTCCAGCCGTACATCCGCTGGGGACAGGGCCGGGTTCACCCCGTCCACGACATGCGGGCCCTCGCAGTGGGGCCACGGCTCGTCGGCGAGCCACAGGAGTGGCCCGCCGACCGAGCTGTCCCACCACGTCGGTGCCCCCGGGTCGGGGATGCAATCGGGTCGCCGTGCGTGCCAGCGGGGCCAGTTGAGGAAAAACCGCGGCAACATCGAGTGGCCGTGGCGGGGTGACAGGAGTGCCATTCATAGCCACGATCTTGTCAACTGCCTCTGCCCAGGCTCCCGCAGCCTCCCCGGCACACTCTCCAACCGGCTCCATGGCTGCCTTGTCCTGCACTTCTCAACCCAAGCACTCACTTGTCCCCGCCGTGTGTCCTACCGCCTGATGGGAGGGATTTGCCCTGTGGGGCCGCTGCGGGGTCCCTGGCCGGACAGCGTCAGGGTCACGGCATCGGGAGGGGCGCGGGTGGGCGTGGGGGGTGCGGGATCATCGGTGGCGGATTGGTCCCACGCGATTCTTTCGCGCCTGCACGCTCGCCATGGATCGAGCGAAGCAGTCCGTGTGGCTGGCCATACGACCGGCTGGTCGAGGTCAGGCGGACGTACGACCCCGGGAACCTGTTCCACCTCAACCAGAACGTCGCGCCGTGACGGCGGCCGGGTCCGTGGCCGCCGCGCAGCCACGGACCCGGACCCGGACCCGGCGGCTCAGGAGAAGCCGACGACGGAGTGCGGCCGGTACGGGCTCTCCAGCTCCTTCAGCTCCTCCTCGGTGAGGCGCACGTCCAGCGCGGCGACGGCGTCCTCCAGATGTGCCTCCTTGCCGACGCCGACGATCGGCGCCGTGACCCCGGGCCTGCCCAGCAGCCACGCCAGGGCGATCTGCGCCCGCGACAGACCGCGCCGGGCCGCGATGGCCGCGACGGCCTCGACGATCACGCGGTCCTCCTCGAGGTAGAGGGTGCCGCCGAACTCGTCGGTGGCCTGACGGGCACTGCCGGCGTCCCAGTCACGGGTCAGCCGCCCCCGGGCGAGCGGGCTCCACGGGGTGACGCCGACGCCCTGGTCCGCGCAGAGCGGCAGCATCTCGCGCTCCTCCTCGCGGTGGAGGAGGTTGTAGTGGTTCTGCATGCTGACGAACTTCGTCCAGCCGTGGCGCTCCGCCGTGTACTGGGCCTTGGAGAACTGCCAGGCGTACATGGAGGACGCCCCGATGTACCGCGCCTTGCCCGACTTCACCACGTCGTGCAGGGCCTCCATCGTCTCCTCGACCGGGGTGTGCGGGTCCCAGCGGTGCACGATGTACAGGTCCACGTAGTCCGTCCCGAGGCGGCGCAGGCTCGCGTCGATCTCGGTGAGCACGGCCTTGCGGGACAGGCCCGCCCCGTTCGGTCCGGGCCGCATGCGGCCGTGCACCTTCGTGGCCAGCACGATCTCCTCGCGGGGCGCGTACTCGGCCAGGGCCCGGCCGACGATCTCCTCGCTGGTGCCGTCGGAGTAGACGTTGGCGGTGTCGAAGAACGTGACGCCGGCCTCGACGGCGCCGCGGATGAGGGGGCGGGCGGCGTCCTCGTCCAGGGTCCACGGATGGTTGCCACGGTCTGGTGCGCCGTAGCTCATGCAGCCCAGGCAGATCCGGGAGACGTCAAGACCGGTGCTGCCGAGTTTCGTGTACTCCACGTCCATGCCTCCGCGTGCTGATGTGGTGGCCTCGATTGCCGAACGGCACTCCCGAGTATGCAAGCCAGTGGATCTTCGCGTCGACGGCGCCGGTCGGACACACGGCGGGATCCATCCGCATTGTACGTAATCAGGCCGAACGACCTCCGTATACCACTGCGGGACTTCCGTCCCGTGAGCGACGTGGGCGATGTCACATGCCCCGATTTGCGCGGTTCATCATGGCTTTGACCTGCGGCTTTTCGGAATCATGTACTCCGCTTCCGACGACTGCGCAGGTCAGGCCCTTGCGCAGGCGGGAATGCTCGCGCAGAGTCCCTGACGTAACCGGCCCCGGCCGCGCAGCGCGGCAGCCGGCATTCCGGGCGGGGGCTAGCTGAAAGGGTCCTCGTCTCACATGCGCAACCAGGCCAAGCACCGCCGCGGACGTTCCCTGCGGCTCAAGCTGTCCGCCGCGGCTGTCGCCTCCGCCGCGGCCTTCGGCGGAACCGCATGGGCACTCCAGCAGTCCGGCTCGGACGCCTCCGGGGCGGACCGCTCGTCCGGCTCCTCCAAGGTCCACGTCACCTCGATCGTGCCGAGCGCGTCCGAGCAGCCGGAGCGTGGCCTGGTCGAGGCCGACCGCGGACACCGCGACGCGGCCCCGGAGGCGAAGGAGAAGAAGAGCACCAGCCCGACGGCCTCGAACCGGTCGACTCCAGCCAAGGCCGAGACAAAGGCCAAGGCCAAGGAGAAGCCGAACCCGGCGAAGCCGGCCCCCACCAAGCCGGTCCACCCGAAGCCCCCCGCGAGCATGCCGACCCCGAAGCCGACGCCGAAGCCGACCCACACCGGCGCCCCGGCGCCCTCCACCCCGCCGTCGACGCCCACGCCCACACCCACGCCCACACCCACGCCGACCCCGACCCCGACGCACACACCAGAACCCACACCGCCGGCGACCGCCCCTACTCCGACCGCGGCCCCCACGACCGGCGCCCCGTACACGCCGGCGTCCCCGGCCGCCGAGGCGGCCAAGCCCCCGCGGACCGCCCCGGAGCGCGCGGACGCCGAGGTGCTGCCCCCCTTCGCGGCCGTCCCGCACCCCCCTCACGGCCCCGGCCCCTGGCTCCCGTTCCCGGCGGCCGCCCCCGGTCACGCCGTCGGCGCCCCGGGCGGCACCGGCCCGCTCGGCTGAGCCTCCCCCGGAGCCCGCCTCGGGCGCCGTACCGTGGGCGTCCTACGGAGGCGAGGGCATCGGGGCATGGGTCACAGGAAGCGGCAGGAGCGCCTGCCGCGGGGCGTGTACGAGCGGGAACTGCTGCGGCTGCAGATCGAGTTGGTGAAGCTTCAGGAGTGGGTCCGGGCCGGCGGGCGCAGACTCGTCGTCATCTTCGAGGGACGCGACGCGGCCGGCAAGGGCAGCACGATCAAGCGGGTGACGGAGCACCTCAACCCGCGCATCGCGCGCATCGCGGCGCTCCCCGCGCCGACCGAACGCGAGCGCACCCAGTGGTACTTCCAGCGCTACATCGATCATCTGCCGGCCGGCGGGGAGATCGTGCTGTTCGACCGGAGCTGGTACAACCGCGCCGGCGTGGAGCACGTGATGGGCTTTTGCACCCCCGAGGAGCACGTGCGCTTCCTGCACCAGTGCCCGATCTTCGAGCGGCTGCTGATCGAGGACGGCATCATCCTGCGCAAGTACTGGTTCTCCGTCAGCGACGCCGTCCAGGAGCAGCGTTTCCGGGCCCGCCTGGAGGACCCGACCCGCCGCTGGAAACTGTCGGGGATGGACCTGGAGTCCATCACCCGCTGGGAGGCGTACTCGCGCGCCAAGGACGACATGTTCGTGCACACCGACATCCCCGAGGCCCCCTGGTACGTCGTCGGCAGTGACGACAAGCGCGCTGCCCGCATCAACATGATCGCCCACCTCTTGTCGAGCATCCCCTACGAGGAGGTCCCGCTCCCGGCGATCGAACTCCCGCCCCGCCCCGCGTCGACCGGCTACCAGCGCCCACCCCGCGACCTCCAGACCTACGTCCCCGACCACGCGGCGACCCTGCACCAGGGACTGCCCCCGGCTGCTCCGGGCCGCCGCCCGAACGCCGGCAAGCGATCTTGAATCTCCCCGCGTTCCATCTCCCCGCGTTCCCGCGAACGCATCGACGCCGCCGGGCGCTGCGCCATCCCGGAACGCGACAGGACCGCCCCGCGCGAGTGGGGCCTGCCGCGGCACCCCCTCCTCACCCCGGGCCCTCAGGCCGGCCCTGCGACCGGATGTACGCGTGCGTCGATCGTGTGGTCGAGGCGGTCCGGGGCCCGGAGGCCGGGCGGGGCGGAGTGCTGTCCCTCGATCTGGCTCGAGTTGATCCGCGAGAACTCCGTGTGAGCGCGTTCGGGAGATCCGTCGGAAAACCGTGCCCGGCGTGCCCGGGAAAGGGGTCGCGGTGGGGCCCGGTGGGGGTGGGGGTGGGCTCGGGGGCGGGGTGCGGACGGGGCGGGCGGGGGGTGGCGCGGGAGCGGGGGAGACGGGCGTACATGTGAGTTGGGGCAACGCTGCTGAGCTGGGCTTTCGGGGCTGCGGGCCCTAGCGTCTCATCGGGAAAGGGGATCTGGTGACTCCACCCACGCGTAAACGCGCGGGCTTCCTGCGTCGGTGGCTAAGCCGCCGCGCAGAGGGCCAGCCCGGCCCGGTTGAGGACGTTCGCCGCGCCGACGTGGTCCGCGTTCGCCGCGAACCCGCACGCCGTGCATGCGAACGTCGCTTGGGTGGCGCGGTTCTCCTTCGCGACATGCCCGCACTCGGGGCACGTGCGGGAGGTGTTGCGCGCGTCCACCGCAACCACCAGGCGACCGGCACTCTCAGCCTTGTTCGCCAGGATTCCGAGGAACTGCGCCCAACCCGCATCGAGGATACTGCGGTTGAGCCCGGCCTTCGCGGCAGCACCGTTCGGCAGGAAGCTGCCGGGCTGCTCAGGGTCGGCCTTGGGTGCGGGGCTCTTGGTCATACCCGCCGTGTTGAGCCGCTCGTGCGCAATCACGTCGTGGCCGGCGATCAGCGTACGGGCGGTCTTGTGGTGGAAGTCGGCGCGCTGCCGCCGGATCTTGCCGTGCAGCTTGGCGACCTTCCGGGCGGCGGCGCGGTGGCGCTTGACGCGCTGCCGGGACCGCTTGGGGAACGTCGCCAGGTGCCGCTGCGCTTCGGCCAGTTCGCCGGCCATCGCCTGGAGGAAACGCGGGTTGGTGACGTGTTCGCCGTCCGAGGTGGTCAGGAAGTGGGCGACACCCATGTCGATACCGACGACCGCCCCGGTCGGCGGCAGTTCCTCGACGGGCACGTCGTCGCAGGACAAGACGACGTACCAACGGTTGCCCTCCCGCTTCACCGAGATGGTCTTGACCCGGCCGCGCACGGGCCGGTGCTGGTGCACACGGACATGCCCGACGCCTTGCAGGCGGACGCGGGTCTGCGAGCCGTGGGGGGTGGAGTCCCAGCGGCAGCCGTCGCCGTCCTTGGGGAAGGTGACGGTGTCGAAGTGCCCGACGCCCTTGAAACGCGGGTAGCCCGGCGTCTGCCCGGCCTTGACGCGGCGGAAGAACGCCTGGAACGCCTTGTCCAGGCGGCGCAGGGTGGCTTGCTGGGAGGAGAACGACCAGCGGCCCTGCCGCTCAGGGTCGAACGCGCGGATCTCCTTGAGCTGGGCGGACTGGTCACCGTACCGGACACTGGTCCTCGAGGTGTGCCGGTAGGCGTCCCGGCGCTCTTGCAGCGCACCGTTGTAAAGGGAGCAGTGGTCCCGCAGCATCTCACCGAGCGCTGCCCTCTGACGGGCCGTGGGGCGCAGGAGGAACGTGTACGCGCGGATCACGAGCCGTCCCCCTTCTTCCCAGGGCGCTCCCACTGGGTGTTGATGTACTTCTCGACCGTGGCCGCCGACACGGCGCCGACCGAGGCCGCGAAGTACGACGACGACCACAGTGTGGGCATCCGCGACTTCAGGTGCGCGAACTCCTCGCGCAGCACGCCAGAGGTGAAGCCCTTGAACTGGTTCGCCACGTACGAGGCCGACGACTTCGGGTCGTGCTTGACGAACAGGTGCACCTGGTCGGGCATCACCTCAAGGGCGATGATCTCCCACCCGCGTTCGTCCGCCTTCTGCCGGATCAGTTCCTCCAGTCGTTCCGCGACCCGGCCGCCGAGGACCGGACGGCGGTACTTCGGGCACCACACGACGTGGAGCCCGAGGTCGTACACGCCGCCGGAGAATCGGCGAACCTTCCTGGCCACGGTCACACGATCACTATACACGCGCCGCAGGTCTAGTGCAGCAGAAAGGTGGACTCAGGTGAACAGTGCCGATCCGTACACCCAGTTGAGGCCAGAGCAGGGCCCAGAAGCCATTCCCCACCCCGCTAAAACGGGGCGTCCCCTGGCTAGGTCCTGATGGACCGTGGTATCCGCGACGTCGACGACGTGCTGAAGCTCCTGGACGACCTGTTCGCTGCCGGAGCCGACCGCTGGACGGAAGGAGCGGCCGACTGGTGGGACGCGTTCTACGCGGACCGGTCCCGGCCGGTGCCGTTCTTCGTGGACAAGCCCGACGAGAACCTTGTGGAGTGGCTCGACCGGGGCCTGATCGCGCCGGGTGGCCGGGTCCTCGACCTCGGGTGCGGTCCGGGGCGCAACGCGCGGTACCTGGCCGCACGGGGGGGGTTCACCGTGGACGCGGTCGACCTGTCCCCCACCGCGATCGCCTGGGCGCAGGAGCGGGCCCGCGGGACGGGGGCGGGCATCCGCTTCCATCGCGGTGACGCCTTCACCCTGGCCGCGACCACGCTGCGCGGCCCGTACGACCTGGTCCACGACTCGGGCTGCTTCCACCATCTGCCGCCGCACCGGCGGATCAGCTACCTCGCGCTGCTGGACGAGGTCCTGGCGCCCGGCGGGCATCTGGTGCTGACGTGCTTCGCGGCCGGTGCGATGGGGTCCGAGCTCTCCGACGCGGAGTTCTACCGCGAGTCCCGGCTGCACGGCGGCCTGGCCTACACCCCGGAGGCGCTGCGCTGGATCTTCTCCGGTCTGACGGAGGTCGAGTTGCGCCGCATGCGCGACGAGCCCGTGGAATCGGCGTGCTTCGGCGAGGACTTCCTCTGGGCGGCGTTGTTCCGGGCGCCGCGCGGGTGACCCTCCCGGGTGATGGCGTGCGGGGGCGGAAGCGGGCACTCTGTGCGCATACCGGAGGGGAGGATTCACATGGATGGTGCCCGGCTCTGCGCCGCACGCCCGGCGCGGGCGCTCGCCGCCGCGCTGTTGTCCCTGGTGCTGCTGTCCGCCTGCGGCGGGTCCGGCCGGGAGGCCTCCGGTGCGCCGTCCCGGACCGGCGCACCGGTCGCCACGCCGGACGGCAGGTCGCCGGACCCGGCCGCCTCCGCGTCGGCGTCCGTGTCGGCGTCCGCGCCTGTGTCGGCGTCTGCCGCGGCGACGCCCCGCCGGGTCCGCGCGGCCGTCTACTTCCTGCACGAGGGGAAGCTGTCGGCGGCGCCGCGCACGGTCACCGGCCCGGCGACCGTCGCCGCGGCGCTGCGGGCCCTGCTCGCGGGCCCGAACGGCTTCGAGCGCGGTCAGGGCCGGGCCACCGCGGTCCCGTCGGGGACGGTGCTGCGGTCGCTGGCCGTACGTGACCGCGTCGCCACCGTCGACGTCTCGGGGCGCTACGACGACGCCTCCGCCACGTTCGTGGAAACACGGCTCGCCCAGGTGGTGTTCACCGCGACGGGGTTCCCCGGCGTGGACAAGGTGCGCTTGCTCGTGGACGGCCGGCCGCCGGCCGCACTCGGCACGGCGGCCACGGGCCGTCCCCTCGGCCGCGCCGACTTCGAGGATCTGTCCCCCGCTGTCCTCGTGGAATCGCCGCTTCTCGGCGACACCGTCACCGCCCCGCTGCGCGTGCGCGGCACGGCGAACACCTTCGAGGCGGAGTTCCGGCTGCGGATCTCCGACAGCACCGGCCGCACGATCGCCGACGTACGGGTGGCGGCCACCTCGGGCAGCGGCACCCGGGGCACGTTCGACGTGACCGTGCCCTACCGCGCGGCCGACGGGCCGGGCACCCTCACCGCGTACGTCCTGTCCGCCGAGGACGGCCGCCGGGTCGTCCTCGACACGGTGCCGCTCACGCTCGCGGGGTGAGCGGGCCCGGCGGGGCCGTGCGCCCGCCGCCGCACCGGCAGGGACCGGAAGCAGGGGGCTCGTCCCGGGTCCGGGCCGCGATGAGCGCCGTCCGGCAGCCGATGACGGTGGGCGACGTGATGGCGTGCGGAGTCGTCACGGTCACCCGCCGCGCGTCGTGGGCGTCGTCTCGGAGGCCGGCCTGCTGCGCAAGGAGGAGCGCCGCGAGGGCGAGCCGCCCCCGGTGGGCGCCGCGCTCACCGACGAGCGGTTGATGACCGCGCCCTCGGTCACGGTGCGCGGTGCCGCGTCGCTCGCCCGGCCGGCCGGCCCGTGCCATGGCGCGTCCCAGGTCAAGCGGCTGCCGGTGGTCGGCGCCCGGGGCATGCTCAAGGGCATGGTCAGCCAGGACGAGTCGCCGAAGGGCTTCCTGCGGTCCGACGAGGACATCGCCCGCGACGTCCGGGAGCATGTGGCCGCCCGGCTCTTCCCCGGCGCGTGGCGTTCGTGGCCGTCCGTGGCGGTCGAGGTCGACGAGGGGGCGTCACCCTGAGCGGGCTGCTCGGGGACCGCTCCCTGGTGCGGTCCGTCGAGCGCGTCGTCGACGCGCGCTTCGATTCGACGCCGAACCGCGCGTGGAGGGCGGCCCGGGCGCCGGATGCGAGGGCCGCCGGCCGCGCCCACTCTGGAGAGGGGGAACACGCCTCAGTCCGAAGGAGCGGAACGCCATGAAGGCATGGGTCTTCCAGGGTCCGGGACGGGCCGCCTGGCAGGAGGTGGCCGATCCGGTCCTCCAGGACACGAGGGACGCCATCGTCCGCGTCGACACTGTCGCGATCTGCGGCACCGATCTGCACATCCTCAAGGGCGACGTGCCGGACGTCGCCCCCGGTACGGTGCTCGGTCACGAGGCGGTGGGCGAGGTCGTCGAGACCGGAGCGGACGTGGACACCGTCCAGCCCGGCGACCGGGTGCTGGTCAGTTGCGTCTCCGGCTGCGGACGCTGCCGGTTCTGCCGTGAGCAGGTCTACGGCCAGTGCCTGGACGGCGGCGGCTGGGTGCTCGGGCACCTGATCGACGGTACGCAGGCGGAGTACGTGCGCGTGCCGTACGCCGACACCTCGCTGCACGCGCTGCCGCACAACGTGACCGGGCACGACGCCGTCCTGCTCTCCGACATCTTCCCCACCGCCTACGAGGTCGGCGTCCTCAACGGCGGCGTCCGGCCCGGGGACACGGTCGCCGTGGTCGGCTGCGGCCCGATCGGCCTGGCCGCCATCGCGACGGCCCAGCTGTGCTCCCCGCACACCGTGATCGCCGTCGACGTGGCGGCGGCCCGCCTGCAGGCGGCGAAGAACCTGGGCGCGGACGCCGTGGTCGCGGCGGCCGAGCAGCCCGAGCAGCTGGTCGACGACCTCACGGGCGGGCTCGGCGCGGACGTGGTGATCGAGGCCGTGGGGCTTCCGGAGACCTTCGAGATGTCCACGCGGATGGTCCGGCCCGGCGGCCGGGTGGCGAACGCGGGGGTGCACGGCGGGCCCGTCACGCTCCACCTGGAGCAGCTGTGGAACCGCAACGTCACCATCACCACGGGCCTGGTCGACACCTACTCCACGCCCACCCTGCTGCGCCTGCTGGAAGCCCGGAAACTGCCCATCGGCGCGTTCGTCACGCACACCTTCGAGCTGCACGAAATGGCGGAGGCCTACGACGTCTTCGCGGCGGCGGCCGACACCGGCGCGCTCAAAGTCGTCCTGGGCGGACCGCACCATGACGCCCTGGTGCCCACGTTCTGACCGAACCGGTCGGCATAAAGGACGCCTACGGGACAAAACGGCGACTCTTGACGGAATCTTAACGGCGTGAAGCGGCGGTACGGAGAGTCGGGCGCTGACCGATGCGTACGCTGACCAGGCCATCTCGTGGTGGCGGGAACCAGTGGCAGTTACGTCAGGAGCACCGATGACCTCCCCCGTCCCTACGAGTCGCCTGCGCGCGTGGATGCTCGAGGGCCTCTCCGACATGGCCCGGCACCAGCAGGGCGGACAGGCGGTCCCGGAGCGGCACGACCACGGCCAGCGCTGGTGGCGCGTGATGTGCCTGACGGGTGTCGACTATTTCTCCACCCTCGGCTACCAGCCCGGCATCGCGGCGCTGGCGGCCGGTCTGCTGTCGCCGGTGGCCACGATCGTGCTGGTGATCGTCACGCTGGCCGGCGCACTGCCCGTGTACCGCCGGGTGGCTGAGGAGAGCCCCCGCGGCGAGGGCTCGATCGCCATGCTGGAGCGGCTCCTGTCGTTCTGGAAGGGCAAGCTCTTCGTCCTGACGCTGCTGGGCTTCGCGGCGACGGACTTCCTCATCACGATCACGCTGTCGGCGGCCGACGCCTCGACCCACCTGGTGGAGAACCCGCACCTGACGAACGCGCTGCAGGGGAAGCAGATGGTCATCACGCTGCTGCTGGTCGCACTGCTCGGCGCGGTATTCATGAAGGGCTTCCTGGAGGCGATCGGTGTCGCGGTCGCCCTCGTGGGCATCTACCTGGCGCTCAACGCGGTCGTCGTGGTCGTCGGTCTGTGGCACGTGGCCACGGCCGGGCACGTGGTCACCGACTGGTCGAGCGCCCTGGCCACGCAGCACGGCAACGTCCTGGTGATGGTCGGGGTGGCGCTGCTGGTCTTCCCGAAGCTCGCGCTGGGCCTGTCCGGATTCGAGACCGGTGTGGCGGTGATGCCGCACGTCAAGGGCGACCCCTCCGACACCGAGGAGCGTCCCGCCGGGCGGATCCGGGACACGAAGAAACTGCTGACCACGGCCGCCGTGATCATGAGCTGCTTCCTGATCACGACCAGCTTCATCACCACGCTGCTGATCCCGGCCAACGAGTTCGAGGCCGGCGGCAAGGCCAACGGCCGCGCGCTGGCCTACCTCGCGCACGAGTACCTGGGCAATGCCTTCGGCACCGTCTACGACGTGTCGACGATCTGCATCCTGTGGTTCGCCGGCGCCTCGGCGATGGCCGGGCTCCTCAACCTCATGCCGCGCTACCTGCCGCGCTACGGCATGGCGCCGCACTGGGCGCGCGCGGTGCGGCCGATGGTGCTGGTCTTCACCCTCGTCGCGTTCCTGGTCACGTGGATCTTCGACGCCAACGTCGACGCCCAGGGCGGCGCGTACGCGACCGGCGTCCTGGTGCTGATCTCCTCCGCGGCGATCGCCGTGACCATCGCCGCCCGCAAGGCGGGGCAGCGCAACTGGACGATCGTCTTCGGGGTGATCTCGGCGGTCTTCCTCTACACCACGGTCGTCAACGTCTTCGAGCGCCCGGACGGCGTGAAGATCGGTGCCTGCTTCATCGTCGGCATCATGCTGATCTCCCTGCTGTCGCGGCTCGCCCGCGCCTTCGAACTGCGCATCACCGGCATCAGCATGGACGCCATGGCCGAGCGCTTCGTACGTGACATCTCCCACCGCACGATCCGCTTCATCGCCAACGAGCCCGACCGGCGGGACGTCGCGGAGTACCGCGACAAGATCAAGCAGATCCGGTCCGACAACGACCTGCCGGCCGAGGAGGACTTCGTCTTCGTCGAGGTCACCGTCTCCGACCCGTCCGAGTTCGAGGCGGGCCTGGTGGTCCGCGGCGAGGTCCTCCACGACCGCTACCGCGTCCTGACCCTGGAGAGCTCCTCCATCCCGAACGCGCTGGCGGCGTTCCTCCTGCACGTCCGCGACAGCACCGGGCAGCGGCCGCACATCTACTTCGAGTGGACCGAGGGCACCCCGTTCGCCAACTTCCTGCGCTTCTTCCTCTTCGGGCAGGGCGAGGTCGCCCCGGTCACCCGGGAGGTGCTGCGCGAGGCGGAGCCCGACCGCGGCCGCAGGCCGCGCGTCCACGTCGGCTGAGCCCCCCCGGCACGTCAGGGAGGCGCAAAAGTCCGGACCGGCCCTCGTCAAGGGTCGTCAGAGCCGCGCCCTGCGGGCCCGGCCGTGCCTACGGTCGGCCCCACGGAACGGCGAACGGCTCCCCGGCCCGGACAGCAGGGCACGGTCGGTGACCGCCACTGGCGTGCGGATCTGCGGCGCGCGCTGGGTAGCGCGCTCGCTTTCCTGTGCCTGGCGGTGCCGCTGGACGCGGTCGCGGGCACGCTCACCCCGCGGCGCGCGGCACTGTGGCTGGTCCTGGCCGTGATCGTGCTCGCGCTGCTCCACCCGGCCCGGGTGACCGCGGGCGACGGATGGCTGGCGGTGTGCGGCCCGCTGCGGGAGCGGCGGGTGCGGACCGACGCGCTGACCGTCGTCCGCCAATCCCCCGGTGTGTCGCGGCATCTGGTCCCGTGGGACGCGCACGGCCGGTGGCTGGAGCTCGACCCCCGCGTCCTGGAGGCGAATCCGCTGCTGTGGCACCGCCTGGAGGCGGGCGCGCGGTGCTTCCCCACCGCCGGCAACCTCCGCGAGGGGGCCGAGGTGCTGGGGCGGCTGGTGAGCGGATCGATGGCATCACGGCCCCACCCGGGATGCCGGGCTTCCGTGCCGGGACCGGGCGCGGGCCCGCCGGGTACGTGGTTGTGAAGGCGGCCGCCCGCAGCGAGGACCTGCTGGTCGTCGGCACGGGGTCGCGCGGCCTGCCCCGTGCCGGCCGTACCGCCGTCGCGGCTGCCCGCCCGGGTGGAAACCTCAGCCCCGCAGGTGCCCGAGGACGGTGCGCATCGCGCGCTCCACGGCGCGGCGCGCCTCCCCGCCGTGGTCGGTCGTCTCGAAGCCGTGGGTGCCGTCGGGGAGGTCGACGACCTCCACGTCCGCCCCCGCGTCCTTGGCGGCGGACAGGAACTCCTCGACCGTCGCCGCGATCTCCGTCCGCTCCCGCCCCACCCGGGTCAGGACGATCGGCAGCGCGCCCGCGCCGTGCACCGCGGCCGCGGCCGCGGGCCGGAAACGGGAGGCGTTCAGACCCCAGTTGGGCAGTGGCGCGAGGACGGGGTAGGTTGCCGCCACGCAACGCAGCCACCTCGGGGGCGCCGCCAGCCAGTCCGCGGACAGCAGCCCGCCGGCGGAGAAGAACCACAGCGCGACGCGGTCGGCGTCGACCCGCGGATCGGCGCGGACCACCTCCACCGCCTCGGCGAGGTCCTCGGCCGCGCGCGGGAAGTCGCCCAGTTCGTGCAGCCGGTGGTCGACGGTCGCACCGACTGCTCCGCGTGCTGCCGCGAGGCGGCCGTAGCCGGCGAAGGCCGGCCAGTCGCGCGGGGTCGGCCGCGCGCCGGCCGGCACCGGGCCGCCGTGGACGAACACCACGGCCGGCCGGGCTCCGCCGCCGTCGGCGGGTTCCGGCAGGTACAGGTCGGTGCGCCCGAAGCGCTCACGGGGCCGTTCGGGCACGTCGAGGAGGAACGGCCGCAGGTGCGCCGGCGGTTCGCCCGTGGCGGTGATCCGGTGGCCCTCCCCGGCGGCGGCCTTCAGCAGGACCCCGGCGAGCTCGCCGGGGGTGGAGAGCATCGGCCAGTGGCCGGTGGCGAGTTCGAAGAAGGTGACGCGGGGGTCGGTCAGCGCCTGGAGCTCGGGGTGCCCCAGGCCCACCAGCCCCTCCACCGCGGCGATGCTCGTTCCGTTGCCCGTACACAGGACACCGGTGGTCGGCAGTGCGGCGGCAGCCCCCGACAGGCGCAGCGGCGCGGTGAGCGTCCCGGCCGGTTGGGGTGCGGCGTCGGCGGCGAGCCGCGCGAGCGCCCCGGCGGGCACTCCGGACGTACTGCCCCACCGGTCCCACGCCCCTGGCGTCGGCGGGGCGATGCCCCACTCGTCGTCGCCGCGGGCGGTCTCGGCCGAGAGCCGGGCGCGCAGATCCTGGTCGGGCACCAGCTTCAGCGGCGGGTCGCCGTCCCGCGGAAGGCCCGCGTCCAGGTGGACGACGCGGGCGATGCGTCCGGGCCGCCGGTCGGCCGCGGCGAGCACCGGGTGGATGCCGTAGCCGTGGCCGACGAGCACCACGTCCGCGGCGTCCCGGGAGCCGGCACCGTCGACGACGCGCAGGACGTCCTCGACGTGGGTCTCCAGGTCGGTGCCGGGCCCGGCCGGGCGGCGGGAGCCGGCCATGCCGGTGAGGGTCACCGGGTGGGCGCCGGCGCCCGACTCCCGCAGCCGGCCGGCGACGTCCTCCCACACCCAGCCGCCCGTGTGGGCCTCGGGAACGAGTACGAACACGGTCATGTGTGCCTCCCGCACGCGTCGGTCCGCGAAGCGGCCGTCCCGGCCGCCCGCGCTTGCCGGTACGGTAGGAACTCCCCCTGAGGGAGGTTCAAGCGGTGGAAGCCGACAGCACGTTGAGCATCGGGGAGCTCGCCGAACGGGCCGGTGTCTCCGTCAAGACCGTCCGCTTCTACTCGGATCGCGGGCTGCTGCCGGAGTCCGCCCGCAGCGCGGGCGGCCACCGCCGCTACGCCCCCGAGGCGCTCGCCCGGCTGCGCCTGATCCGCTCGCTGCGCGCCCTGGACCTGCCGGTGCCGGACGTGGGGCGGGTCCTGGAACGGGAGGACGCCCTGGAGGACGTCGTAGCGGGCCACTTGAGGGCCCTCGGCACCCAACTGGCCGCCCTGCGCTGGCGGGAGGCCGCCCTGCGGCTGTTGCGGGAGTGCACGGCCGAGGAGCGTGTCGAACGGCTGGAGCTCGTCGGCGCCGTCCCCGTACCGCCGAGCACGGACTCGATGGCCCGCTTCTGGCGCCGCTGGCTGCGGCCCGCGCGGCTGCCCGCCCCCGTGCTGGCCCGGGTCGTCGAACTCGCCGTGCCACAACCGCCGGACCAGCCGGGCCCGGCGCAGGTGCTGGCCTTCGCCCGGCTGCACGCCTTCACCTCGGCATCCTGTCCGCCCGGTGCCCTGCACGCGCTCGCGGCGCACCGGCCCGACGCGGGCCCGCGCCCGGCCGTACTGTACGAGGGCCTCTACGAGGCCTATGAACTGGCCGCGCCGGACGTCCTGGCCGGCCGCGCCCCCCGCGCGGGCGAGGCGCTGGACTGCTTCGTCACCGCCCACGCGCGGTCGCTTCGCACGCGCGACACCCCCGGCTTCCGCCGTCGGCTGAGCGGCATGCTCGCCGTGGAGCCCCGCATCGACCGCTACTGGCAGCTTGTGGGGGAGGTGCGGGGCCCGGCGGAGGCGACCCCCGGGGCCGCCCACACCTGGCTGCGCTCCGCGCTCGAAAGCCAGGTCACGGCGCGGTGAGGATGCGCGGGCCCTCCTCCGTGACGGCGACGGTGTGCTCGAAATGGGCGGCGCGGCTGCCGTCCTCGGTGCGCAGCGTCCAGCCGTCGGCGGCCGTGCGGTAACCGCCGCGGCCCCCGGCCATCAGCATCGGCTCGATGGCGAGGGCCAGCCCGTGCCGCAGCGGGTAACCACGACCGGGCCGGCCCTGGTTGGGCACATGGGGGTCCTCGTGCATCCGGCGGCCGATGCCATGGCCGCCGAAGTCCGCGGGCATGCCGCACCGGGCCTCGCGGGCGACAGTGCCGATGGCGTGCGAGATGTCGCCGACGCGGTTGCCGACGGTGGCCGCGGCGATCCCGGCGTCGAGGGCCTGCCGGGTGGCCTCGATGAGCCGCACGTCGGCGGGTCGGGGCGTGCCGACGGTGAAGCTGATCGCGGCGTCCCCGGTCCAGCCCTCCAGCTCGGCGCCGCAGTCGACGCTCACCAGGTCGCCGTCCCGCAGCCGGTAGGCGGTGGGGATGCCGTGCACGAGGGCGTCGTTGACCGAGGTGCAGATCACCGCGGGGAAGGGGGTGGGGGCGAACGACGGCCGGTAGCCGAGGAAGGGCGACCGCGCGCCCGCCTCGTCCAGGACGGCGCGGGCCGCCTCGTCCAGTTCCAGCAGCGACACGCCGACGCGCGCCGCCTCACGGGCGGCGGCGAGCGCGTTGGCCACGACGCGGCCGGCCTCTCGCATGGCCGCCAGCGCGGCATCCGTCTTGATCTCCACCATGTCCGTCGCTCCTCTTGGCGTTCCCTGGGTGCACCCAATTCTTATACCGGTATTAGTATCACGGGCATGGTGCGAACTCCCCTGACCCCCTGGGAACGGCAACGCGGCGAGCACTTCGGTGCGCTGCTGCGCCGGGCCCGCGGTGACCGCAGCATGGTCGAGGTCGCCGCGGCGGCCGGCGTCTCCGCCGAGACCCTGCGCAAGATCGAGACGGGCCGTGCCCCGACCCCCGCCTTCTTCACCGTCGCCGCCCTTGCCGCGGCACTGGACATCTCCTTGGACGAGCTCGCCTCGGCCTGCGCCCCCGAGCCCGACGACGCGACCGCCGATCGCGCCCTGTCCGCCTGAACCGCGACCTGGGGCGGGCGCCGGGGAACGCTGCGGCCATCAGTGCGGACCGGCGCCGCGGCCCGGCAGGCGGCCCGCCCGGCAGGCAGCCCGCGCCGCCTCCGTGAGGCGCGTCGGAACGCGACAGAGCGCGGCAGTGTGGACAGGCCCCGGCGGCCCCGCGAGCCGCGGCCCGTGGCCCGCGGCCCACGCCCGCTCAGCCGCTCCCGAAGCCCCCGCCGTCACCAAAACCGCCGCCGTCACCGAACCCGCCGCTGAAGCCGCCGCCGAAGTCACCGGGGTCGAAGTCGGCACCCGAGTAGTCGCCGCCCTGGTCCGGCGTGGCGCCGCCGTAGCCGCCCGCGTGGTCGTCGCCGTACGCGTACGGGCCCGGGCCGCCGAGCAGGGTCCCCACGAGGATGCCGGGCAGCATCCCGCCGCCGTAGTAGCCCTGGGCCCAGGGGGCGTAGGCCGGGCCCGCCTCCCAGTACGGGCGGGGGCCGCGCGGTGTGCCGACCTGGCGGGCCATGGGCTCGAGGCCGTCCGCGAGCCGGGCGGCGTCGGCCGCGCACACCGGCACGGCCCGCTCGGCGCCGCCGCCCTCGGGGGTCCACGGCACGTCCTGGACCGAGGGGCCGTGCCGGGGGTCGAAGAAGCACGGCGGGCGGCGCTCGGGCAGTGGCCTTCCCTCGACGCGTGCGTCCAGGGTGGCGAGGGCGAAGCGCCCCTCCTCCAGGGCCTGGCTGACCTGCCGCACGTCGTCGGGGGAGTGCGCCCTGTCCATCGTGGCCTTCGCGGTGTCGTAGGCGTCCAGCGCGCGCGTGTAGTCCTCGCGCATGGTGTCGTCGGCCGCCGCGCCACCCGGGTCGAAGCCGATCCGGCTCAGTTCCTCGCCGAAGGCGGTGATGTCCTCGTCCACCACCGGGCGCAACTCGTCGAGCCGTGCCCTGTCCTGCTCCTCCCGGCGCCGCTTGGCGCGTCGCGACAGCAGGACGGCCCCGCCGCCGACGACGAGGACCAGGGCACCGAGCGCGACGAGCGGTCCGGCCCCGCCGCTCGAGCCGACGCCGACGGAACCGTCGCCCCAGGACGCCGGGGCGTGGCCGCTCACCTGCGGCAGTGCCTGGTCCACGAAGCCGGTGACCATCGCCGCGGGGTCGCCGGGGTCGGAGCGCCGTACGGCGCCGGCCAGGTTCTCGACGGCGTTGCGCGGCATCGCGGCGGAGTCCGCGCCGGCGTCGAAGCGGTCGCCGAGGGCGACGGCGTACACCCCGGTGATGCCGGTCTTGGTCCGCAGGTCCTTGAGCAGTGTGGCCGCGGGGAACTCCGGGGCGTCCGGGAGGACGGCGACGAAGACCGGCCGGTCCGCCTTCTCGATGCGCCCGGCGAGGGCGTCCGCCTCGGCCGCCGACAGCACGTCCCGTGCCCGCGGATCGACGTACACCGGACCCTCGCGCAGCGCCGCCGCGGCCGTGTCGAGACCGCCCGCGGCACGTGCGCCGGGACCCGTCGCGGCGACGAGACAGAGCAGGCCGCAGATCACGGCGAGTACCGGCACGAGGCGGAGGATCCGCCGGACGGTCCCCATGGATACGACGCTAACCCAGATCGGGTGGGTGCGACTGCGGGGACCGCCCGCGGGAGCCGCTCACCGCCTCCCCGGGCGCTCCCTGGCTGCCCCGAAAAGCTGTTTCATCGGCGGCCGGCCGGGGCGGGAACGCCCCCGGCGGGCCACGCGGGACGGGCCGCACGGACCGATACTGGAACCACGTCCCCACGGGTGCCCCTACCGAGCCCGGGCGGGGAACCGACCCAGGCGACGCAGCTCGCCCGGTTCTCTCCCACGTGCGACGGTGGTAGCGATGGACAACCCGGCCAAGACGTTCAGCGAGTCGCCGGAGGACCCGTTCTCGGTGCACGGCGCGGCCTCGGCGGTGCTGGACGACGACGCGTCCGTCGTAGGGTGGAGCGCCCGCGCCGAGACGCTGCTCGGCCACCGGGCACGGGACATCCTGGGCCGGCCGGCCGCCGAACTCCTGGTCCACCCGGGCGACCTGGAACTGGTCCTCGCCGCCACCGCGGCCTGTGTCCGTGACTCCGGCTGGTTCGGGGTCGTGCCCGTCCTGCACCGTGACGGACGCCGGATGGAGGTCGGTTGCCGGGTTCGCGCCATCGCGCGGGACGAACGCCGCGAGTGGTACATCGTCGCGGCGCCGGCCGCGGAGGTCGTCCAGTGGGAGACGGACCGGTGGGTGCTGGACGGGCTGTTCCGCCGTTCCCCCATCGGCCTGGCGGTCTACACACCCGACCTGACCTTCCTGCGGGTGAACCGGGCGATCACCAAGTTCAGCGGTGCCCCCGCGGAGAAGCACCAGGGCCTGCGCACGGGGGACTTCCTCTTCGGGCCGGACGCCGACGCCGTGGACCACCAGCTGCGGCGGGTGCTCGAGACGGGCCGGTCCTCGATCTTCTCCGAGCTGCCCTGCCGGCTGCGTCGCGACCCGCAGCGCGAACTGTACGTGTCCGTCTCGGCGTTCCGGATGCAGGACGCCAACGGGCATGTTCTCGGCGTGACCCAGACCGTCGAGGACGTCACCGAAAGCTACCGGGCCCGCCGCAGGCTGGCCCTGCTCAGCGAGGCCGGGGCCCGTATCGGCACCACGCTGGACGTCGGCCGCACCGCCCGCGAACTGGCCGAGGTGGCCGTGCCGGGACTGGCCGACAGCGCGTCCGTCGACCTGCTGGAGGCCGTGCCCCAGGGCGAGGATCCCGCCCAGGACTCCTTCGGGACGGTCTGCCGCGCGGCGGTCCGGTCGGTCTTCCCGGACACCGAGATGATCACGTACCCGGTGGGCCGCACCATCGGCATCCCCCCGGGTTCGACGCAGGCGCGCTCCCTGGCCGAAGGTCGTCCGGTCTTCGAGTCGGACATGGACCAGGCCCTGGCCTGGCTCGACGAGGACCCCGGGCGGGCCAGGGCGGCCCGCGAGGCCGGCGCGCACTCCCTGATGGTGGTGCCGCTGCTCGCGCGCGGGCTCGTGCTCGGGCTGATCAGCCTCTGGCGGACGCGCCACCGGGAGCCCTTCGAGGCCGACGACCTCACCCTCGCCGAGGAGTTCGCCGCCCGCGCCGCCCTGAGCATCGACAACGCCCGCCGCTACACGCAGCAGCACCAGGCGGCGCTCACCTTGCAGCACAGCCTGCTCCCCGGGAGCGTGCCCCGGCACCCCGCCGCCGAGGTGGCCCACCGCTACCTGCCCGCCAACACCGCCACCGGGGTCGGCGGCGACTGGTTCGACGTCATCCCGCTCTCGGGGCTGCGCATCGCCCTGGTGGTCGGCGACGTCGTCGGCCGCGGTCTGCACGCGGCGGCCACCATGGGCCGGCTGCGCACCGCCGTGCACACCCTGGCCCATCTGGACCCCACCCCGGACGAGGTGCTCTCGCACCTCGACGACCTCGTGGACCGGCTGGCCTCCGAACAAGGCGCGACCGAAGAGGACGCCCCGCCGATCGTCGGCGCGACCTGCCTCTACGCCGTCTACGACCCGGTCTCCCGGCGCTGCTCGCTCGCCCGGGCCGGCCATCCGCCCCCTGTGGTGGTCACCCCGGACGGGCGGGCGAGCCTGGTCGGCATCCCGCCGGGTCCCCCACTGGGCCTGGGCGGCCTGCCCTTCGAGACCGCCGAGATCGAACTGGCCGAGGACAGCACCCTCGCGCTGTACACGGACGGCCTGCTCTGCACCCGCTGCCGCGATCTCGACGACAGCCTCGCGATGCTGTGCGGAGCGCTCACCGAGCCGTCCGGCTCCCTGGAGGAGACCTGTGACGCCGTCGAGGACGCCCTCATCAAGGGCCGCAGTTCCACCGAAGCCGCCGACGACGTGGCCCTCCTCGTCGCCCGGACCCGCGTCCTCGCGCCGGGACAGGTCGCCACGTGGGGCCTCCCGCCGGACGCCACCGCCGCCGGGCAGGCGCGCATGCTCGTGGAGTCCCGGCTCGCGGAGTGGGGGCTGGAGGAGTCCGCCGTCGTGACCGAACTGATCGTCAGCGAGCTGGTCACCAACGCGTACCGCTACGCGGGTGGTCCCATCACGCTGCGGCTGATCCGCGACAGCCACCTCATCTGCGAGGTCTCCGACACCAGCAGCACCTCCCCGCACCTGCGCCGGGCGCGCACGACGGACGAGGGCGGGCGCGGGCTGTTCCTGGTGGCGCAGCTCAGCGAACGCTGGGGCACCCGCTACACCCGTGAGGGCAAGACGATCTGGACCGAACAGCCCCTGCAGTCCTCGTTCTGAGCGGCCACGCCACGTGCGCACCGCAGCACCCCGGGGGGTCCCCGGCGGCCTCCGGTCCCCGGCCCGCGTGCCCGGCGGGCGCCCGGTGCCGTGCCGCGTACGTACGACTGCGGCGCGATCGTCATACGGCCGACGGCCGCGCCGGAAACAGGCCGCCCGTCCGACAAACGCCCCGAGGGCAGTCCGGGCCAGACGATGCGGCCGCCTCAGTCGGCCTCCGCCCGTACGACAACGCGGCGGACCAAGCCGAACGCCGCCCGCACGACGGACCGATCAGCGGGGCGGCAGTTCGGTGCCGCAGCGGGAGCAGTACAGGGCGTCGCTCTCGCCGGACAGGCGGCCGCACTCCACGCAGACGCGGTGCAGGAGGCAGGCCGCGTCGCCCGCTTCCGGCGCGGGGGCCGGCCCGGCGATGCTGAGGCCGGGGCGGCGGGCGTGCACGGTGAGGTAGGTCAGTCCTGAGGCTCCTGCGGACAGCGAGCGGCAGGTGCCGCGGGGCAGCCATACGAGGGCGCCGGGTGCCAGGGTCGTCTGGCGGCCGCCGTCGTCGCCCGAGAGATATCCGCCGCCGTCGACGACGTACAGCAGGACGTCCAGGGCGGCCTCGACGTGCGGCCGGACCTCGGTGCCCGCCGGAAGCCGGATGACGTTGGCGTCGAGCTGGCGGCGGTCGGCGCCGAGCCGCCACAGCGCTCCGCGCTGTCCGACGGGCGTACGGCCGATCAGGTCCGCCACTTGGGCGAGGACACCCGGCGCGGGCTTGGTTTCCACGTTCGTCCTCCCTGCACCTGTGGAACAGCGGAACGGTACTCCGCCGCGCGCGCCGCCGCACGGCGGCGAGGGACGGCGCAGGCCACGCGCCGACGCGACGCGCGCACCGGGGAGGCGGACCATGGGGGCATGACGCCGCAGCGGACGGTGCCGGGGAGGCCGTGATGCCAGTGGGCCGGGTCGGGATCGTCGTGCACGGGGCGCGCGCGGACGCGAGCGAGGCCGCGACGGCGGTCGAGCGCTGGTGCGCGCACCACGGTGTCCCCATGGTGGAGATCGACGTGTGGCGCAAGAACCAGCCCCGGCACAGCGGTCAGGAGGAGGCGGCCGCGGCGGGCTACCCGGACCTGATCGTGACCCTCGGCGGCGACGGCACCTTCCTGCGCGGCGCACGGGTGGCCGCCTCGTGCGGGGCGGCCGTGCTGGGCGTGGACCTGGGGCGCGTCGGCTTCCTCACCGAGGTGTGCACCGAGGACGTGGAGCGGGCGCTGGACTGCGTGCACGAGGGCCGGGCCAACGTCGAGGACCGTATGACGCTCACGTTGCGGGCGTCCCGGCCGCTGGAGATCCCCGAGGGCATCGAGTCCCTGCTGCGGTACGGCCGCGGGCCCGCGCTGCCGCCGCCGCGGGTGCGGCCCGGCGACCCCGAGGACGTGGGCTGGGGCGTGCCGATGGCCGTCAACGCCGTCAACGACGTGGTCTTCGAGAAGCTCGCCCGGGACCGGCAGGCCAGTCTCGCGGTGTACCTGGCGGGCCGTCTGTTCGCCTCCTACTCCGCGGACGCGGTCGTCGTCGCCACCCCGACGGGTTCCACCGCGTACAGCTTCGCCGCCGGGGGCCCGGTGGTCTCCCCGCACATGGACGCGATCGTGTTCACCCCGGTCGCGCCCCACATGGCCTTCGACCGCACCCTGGTGGCGGCCCCGGACGAGGCCGTGGGGGTTCGCGTGCTGACCCGCTCGGGCCGGGTCGCGGTCAGCATCGACGGCCAGTTGAGGGGCGTCCTCGATCCGGGCGACTGGGTCGGGGTGTACAAGGCCCGGCACCGGCTGCGGCTGATCCGGCTGGGCCCGACCGACTTCTACGGGCGGGTGCGCGACCGCTTCCGGCTCAGCGACGCGCCGGCCGCGGCCGCCGACGGTGAGGTTCCCCCGCTGTACCGGCCGAGCGGCCCCGTCCCGCCTGACCTGCTGAATCTACGCTTCCCGCCGCCCGACGGACGCCGCTGACCCGGCCCTGCCGCGCGATCCCGGCCAGCTCCCGCGCCGGCCCGGTCAGGTCGCGCCCGCGGGCGCGCACCACGCGCAACGTCCGCCTGAGTTCGAGCCCGCTCACGGGGACGGCCACGACGCCGCCGCTCGCGAGTTCCGCGCTGAGCGCGAGCGAGCTGAGGACGGCCGGGGCGATGCCGTCGGCCACCGCGGTCTTGATGGCGGTGGTGGAGGGGAGCTCGAGGAGCGGATCGGCGAGGGCGAGCCCCGTCCCCTCGGCGAGGGCCCGCTCGAGGTGGCGGCGCGTGCCGGAGCCGCGCTCGCGGCTGACCAGTGGTGTGGCGGCGAGTTCGGCGGCGCCGATGCCCGACCGGCGGCGCGCCCAGGGGTGGGAGGGGGCGACCACGACCGTCAGCTCGTCATGCGCGACCGGCTGGGCGAACAGCCCTCGGGGCACGTCCGGGCCCTCGACGAAGCCGAGGTGGGCCTCGCCGGCCAGGACGGCCGCGGCGACGTCCTCGGAGTTGCCCGCGGTGAGCGCGACCGTGGTGCGCGGGGCGCCGGCCCGCAGGGTCAGCAGCCACTGCGGCAGGAGGTACTCGGCCACGGTCATGCTGGCCGCCACCCGCAGCCGGCTCTCCGCGGTGCCGCGCAGCGAGGTGAGCCCGGCGTCCAGTGAGGCGGCCGCGTCGACGGCGGTGCGTGCCCAGTCCGCGACGAGCGCGCCGTGCTCGGTGAGCCGGGAGCCGCGCGGTGACCGTTCCAGCAGTTGCAGGCCGAGCCTGCGTTCGAGGTGCCGGAGACGGGAGCTCGCGGCGGGCTGGCTGACGCCGTGGGCACGCGCGGCGGCGCCGACGCTGCCGAGGCTCGCGACCGACAGCAGCAGGTCGAACGCCGCCAGGTCGCTCACGCGCTCGGGCAGGGGCATAAGCCCAGTCTATGAGTCCATCCGGAAGTGGTCCCTACCGGTCGCGCCCGGCCGGGGCGACGCTACGGACATGCCTTCGACGTTCGCTGTTCCCTCCCGGCCCGGTGCCCACCCGCGCACCGGGCCGCCGCGGGAGCCGGCCCTCCCCTCCCGGCTCTTCCGCGACCTCGGCCCCAACTGGTTCGCCTCCGTGATGGGCACCGGCATCGTCGCCACGGCGGCGGCCGGGCTCCCCGCGCACATACCGGGGCTGCGGACGGCCGGCACGGTCGTGTGGGCGCTGGCGGCGGCCTGGCTGGTGGTGCTCTCCGCGGCCTGGGCGGTGCACTGGACCCGGTACCGCGACCGCGCGCGGGCCCACGCCGGACATCCGGTGATGGCGCACTTCTGGGGCGCCCCGGCGATGGCTCTGCTGACCGTCGGCGCGGGCACCCTGGCGCTGGGCTCGGACTGGATCGGGCCGCACGCGGCCCTGGCCGTGGCCGCGGTGCTCTGGTCGGCGGGCACCCTGCTGGGCCTGGTGACCTGGGTGTGGATCCCGTACCGGGCGATGACCGACCACCGCGTCGCCGACGACTCGGCGTTCGGCGGCTGGCTGATGCCCGTCGTCCCGCCCATGGTGTCCGCCGCCACCGGGGCCGCCCTGGTCCCGCATCTCCCCGCAGGGCAGGCGCGGCTGACGCTTCTGCTGGCGTGCTACGCGATGTTCGGGATGAGCCTGCTCGCGAGTCTGGTGATCATCCCGCAGATCTGGGGCAGGCTGGTGCGCCACAAGACCGGCCCGGCGGCCATGGTGCCGACCCTGTGGATCGTGCTCGGCCCGCTGGGGCAGTCCGTCACGGCGGCCAACCTCCTCGGGCACGCGGCGCCCGCCGCCCTGCCCCGTCCCTACGCCACCGGGGCCGAGGTCTTCGGCTACCTCTACGGCGTGCCCACCTGGGGTTTCGCCATGATGTGGCTGGCCCTGGCCGCGGCGCTCACCCTGCGCACCGCCCGGCGCGGCCTGCCGTTCGGCCTGACCTGGTGGAGCTTCACCTTCCCGCTGGGCACCTGCGTGACCGGCACCAGCGCGCTCGCCCTGCGGCTGCACTCGACGGCCTTCCAGGGGGCGGCGCTGGTCCTCTACGCGGGTCTGGTGGCGGCGTGGGCGCTCGTCGCGGTGCGGACCGTCCGCGCCGGGGCGGGCGGCACGCTGTTCCTGCCGCCCGCCCCGGTGTCCCATGCGTGAACGCGGGGGGTCACAGTCCCTGCCAGGCCGGCTTGGCCGCGTAGGTGGCCCGGAAGTAGTCGGCCAGCTTCAGCTTGGAGGCGGCCGCCTCGTCGACGACGACGGTGGCGTGCGGGTGCACCTGGAGCGCGGAGGCCGGGACGACCGCCGCCAGCGGGCCCTCGACGGCGAGGGCGACCGCCTCCGCCTTCGCCTCGCCCGTGGCGAGCAGCACGAGGTGCCGGGCCTCCAGGATGGTGCCGATGCCCTGGGTGATGACGTGGTGCGGCACATCCTCGGGGCGGTCGAAGAACCGGGCGTTGTCCTTGCGGGTCTGCTCGGTCAGCGTCTTGATGCGGGTGCGCGAGGCCAGCGACGAGCACGGCTCGTTGAAGCCGATGTGGCCGTCGGTGCCGATGCCGAGCAACTGGAGGTCGACCCCGCCCGCCTCCGCGAGCGTGCGCTCGTACGCCGCGCACGCCTCGACGATGTCCTCGGCGGTGCCGTCGGGTCCCATGAACGACCGCTCGGCGAGGCCGAGGGGCTCGACGACCTCGCGCAGCACCACGGAGCGGTAGGACTCCGGGTGCCCGGCGGGCAGGCCGACGTACTCGTCCAGCTGGCAGATCCGGGCGCGCGAGACGTCGGCGCCGCCCTCCCCGACCAGGCCGGCGAGCGCCCGGTAGACCGGGAGCGGGGACGATCCGGTGGCGACACCGAGCAGCGCGTCGGGCTTGCGGCGCAGCAGGTCCGCGATGGCACCCGCGATGAGTTCGCCGCCCGCGGTGGCGTCCGGAACGATGACGACTTCCACTTCGGGACCGCCGATCTGGTGAGAGAGACCGCTTACTGGTTTAGACCAATTTAGCAGCCGGGCCCCCCCGGAGAGCCACCGCCGGCCCGGGGGTGCCTTCGGGCGAATGCGGCGCGCGCCGCGTTGGACGGCACACCGCCAGTGGTAGCAAGCAGGGACAGGCGCGCAGGACGCGGGCATGCGGCCGGGCACGACGGGGAGGTGCGGACGGTGTCCCAAGGACGGCGGATCCGGATCCGCGCGGGGCGCCGGGAGGTGCGCGGGCCCGCCGGGCGGCCCGGTGTACGGGTGCTCCCCGCCCTGAACGCGGCAGCCGCCTACTCCTGGCGGCTGCTCGTCGTGGGGGCCGTCGTCTACGCCGCGTTCGCCGCCCTGGGACGGTTCCACGAGATCGCGGTGGCGGTCTTCCTCGGACTGGTCGTCACCGCCATGCTCCGGCCGGTGACCGATCTGCTCGCCCGGGCGATTCCGCGCTCGCTGGCCGTGGCCGTGTCGCTGATCGGCAGCATCCTGGTCGTGTTCGGCATCCTGGCGCTGGTCGGCGAGGTGGTCGCCGGCGAGACCGGCGGGCTGGAACGCGAGTTCAGCGCGGGGCTGACACGGATCGAGCGCTGGTTGGAGGCCCCGCCCTTCCGGCTCGACCCCGAGGCGCTCAGCGACCTCCAGTCGAAGATCGGGCAGTGGCTGTCCACCCACCGGTCAGCCCTGATCAGCACCGCGCTGAGCGGGGCCGGACGCCTGGTCGAGGTGCTGACGGTCTTCGCGCTGGCGCTGTTCTGCTCGGTGTTCTTCCTGCACTCGGGCGACCGGCAGTGGTCCTGGTTCTGCGGGCAGCTGCCGAGGACGGTCCGCGGCCGGGTGTCGGTGGCGGGCCGCGCGGCATGGCGCACGTTCACCGGCTACACGCGCGGAATCGTGCTGGTGGCGGCGACCAACGCGGTCCTGGTGGGGGTGGCCCTGTACCTGCTACGGGTGCCGCTCGCGCTCCCGCTGGCACTGCTGGAGTTCTTCGCCGCCTTCGTGCCCCTGATCGGCTCGCCCATCGCCCTGGCGGTCGCCACCGTGGTGGCTCTGGCCGCGAAGGGTCCCCTGGTGGCAGCGGTCGTCGTCTGCCTGATCGTCGTCATCGGCCAGATCGAGGGCCATGTACTGCATCCGCTCGTGATGAGCTGGGCCGTGCGCCTGCATCCGGTGGTCGTCGCGCTCACCGTGATCGGCGGCGCCATCGCCGCCGGGGTGCTCGGCGCGGTGGTGGCGGTCCCGCTCGTCTCCGTCCTGTGGTCGGTGTACCAGGCGGTGCGCAGCACGGAGTAGCACGCGCAAGTTTTTGCGGGGCTTCCGCAACACCCTGTCGGCTGGACGACACTCCAGCGCAAACCCGTGCCAGGTGAGTGCCAGGTGCGGTGAAAGCCTGGTCAAGGGCATAGACGCCTGGAAACACCTCTGCAACTATCGGCTCGGGCTGCGCAATTACTAACACAACCAATGCAATTTCCTCTGCGTGGCGGCCGCACCACGCGCGAAATGTCATGGCACCAACAACTCTGACGAGAGGCACAGGGACGACATGCCAAGGAAACGGTTCATCCGACGGCTGCTGGCGGGGGTGATCGCGGCGGGCCTGGTGCTGCTCGGCCAGTCGGCCCTGCCCGCCACGGCCGCCGGCGGCCCCAACCTCGCCGCGGGGGCGCCGGCCACCGCGAGCAGTTCCCACGCCGAGTACGGGGTCGCCAACATCGCCGACGGCAACCAGAACACCTACTGGCAGAGCGCGGGCAGCTCCTTCCCCCAGTGGGTCCAGGTCGACCTGGGCAGCAGCGCCGGCATCGACCAGGTCGTCGTCAAACTCCCCGCCGCGTGGGAGGCCAGGACCGAGACCTTCGCGGTCCAGGGCAGCCCCGACGGCACCACCTTCTCCACGCTGTCCGGATCGGCCGGGCGGAGCTTCGATCCCGGCTCGGGCAACACGGTGACCATCGACTTCGCGGCCACCCCCACCCGGTTCGTACGGCTGGACATCACCGCCAACACCGGCTGGCCCGCCGCCCAGGTCTCCGAGCTCGAGGTGCACGGCTCCGCCACCTCCACCGACAACCTCGCCCAGGGCCGCACCCTCACCGCGAGCAGCGGCAACGCGCCCTATGTCGCCGCCAACGCGGGCGACGGCAACCAGACCACCTACTGGGAGAGCGCGAGCAACACCTTCCCGCAGTGGATCCAGGTCGACCTCGGGTCCTCCGTCGCGGTCACCAAGGTGGTGCTGAAGCTGCCGCCCACCTGGGAGGCCCGGACGCAGACGCTGTCCCTGCGCGGCAGCACCAACGGCTCGTCCTTCAGCGACCTGGTGGCGTCCCGCGACTACGCCTTCAAGCCGGCCGACAACAACACCGTCACGATCAGCCTGAGCAGCACGACCACCCGCTACCTGCGCGTCGACGTCACCGGCAACACCGGCTGGGCGGCCGCGCAGTTGTCGGAGCTGGAGGTCTACGGCCCGGCCTCCGGTGACACCACCGCGCCGAACGCGCCCACCGGCCTGGCCTACACCGAGCCCGGCTCCGGCCAGATCCGGCTGACCTGGGACGCCGCCACCGACAACGTCGGCGTCACCGGCTACGACGTGTACGCCAACGGCGAGCTGCGTACCAGCGTCTCCGGCGGCACGCTCACCTTCACCGACGACCAGCCCGACAGCACCACCGTCAGCTACTTCGTGCGGGCCAAGGACGCGGCCGGCAACGTCTCCGGCAACAGCAACACCGTCACCCGGACGGGCTCCGGCGGCGACACGCAGGCGCCCAGCCAGCCCGGCAACCTCACCCTCACCCAGCCCGGCTCCGGGCAGGTCAAGCTGACCTGGACCGCCGCCGTCGACAACGTCGGCGTCACCGGCTACGAGGTGTACGCCAACGAGGTGCTGCGCACCACGGTGTCGGGCAGCACGCTCACGTACACCGACAGCCAGCCCGACACCGCGACCGTCTCGTACTACGTGAGGGCCAAGGACGCGGCGGGCAACCGCAGCGTCGCCAGCGCCACGGTCACCCGCAACGGCTCGGGCGGCACCGGTTCCAACATGGCCGTCGGCAAACCGATAACCGCCTCGTCCATCACCCAGGACTTCGTCGCGGCCAACGCCAACGACAACAGCGTCACCACCTACTGGGAGGGCGCCGGCGGCAGCTACCCGAACACGCTGACCGTCTCCCTCGGGGCGAACGCCGACGTCACCTCGCTGGTCCTCGAGCTCAACCCCGACAGCGCCTGGGGCACCCGCACCCAGACCGTCCAGGTGCTCGGCCGGGAGCAGGGCGCGAGCGGCTTCACCAGCCTCAAGGCGGCGGCGGACTACACCTTCAACCCGTCCTCCGGGAACACGGTGACCATCCCGGTCAGCGCCCGGGTCGCCGACGTACGGCTGCAGTTCACCGCCAACAGCGGCTCGGGCGCGGGCCAGGTGGCGGAGTTCCAGGTGATCGGCACCCCGGCGCCGAACCCGGACCTGACCGTCACCGGCATGTCCGCCTCCCCGAGCGCACCGGTCGAGACCGACGCGGTGAGCCTGTCCGCGACCGTGCGCAACATCGGCGAACTGGCCTCGGGCGGCACAAACGTCACCTTCTACCTGGGCACCACCAAGGTCGGCACCGCCGCGGTCGGCGCGCTGGCAGCCGGCGCCTCCACGACGGTGACGGCGAACATCGGCGTACGGGACGCGGGCAGCTACCCGCTGAGCGCCAAGGTCGACGAGTCCGGCGACGTCATCGAGCAGAACGATACCAACAACGCCTACGACAGCCCGGCCCCGCTGGTCGTCAAGCCGGTCGACAGCTCCGATCTGATCGCCTCCCCCACCGGCTGGTCCCCCGGCAACCCGGCCAGGGGCAACACCGTCACCTTCTCGGTGGCGATCAAGAACCAGGGCACGGTCGCCTCCGCGGGCGGCTCCCACGGCATCACCGTCACGGTCACCGACACCGTCTCCGGCTCCGTCGTCAAGACGCTGACCGGCTCCTACAGCGGCACCATCGCCGCGGGCAGCACCACGAGCCCCGTCTCGCTGGGCACCTGGACCGCCGCCAACGGCAAGTACACCGTCAGGACCGTCATCGCGCCCGACGCGAACGAACTGGCCGTCAAACAGCAGAACAACACCGGCACCCAGTCGCTCTTCGTCGGTCGCGGCGCCAACATGCCGTACGACATGTACGAGGCCGAGGACGGGGTCCTCGGCGGGAGCGCCACCGTGGTCGGCCCCAATCGCACCGTAGGCGACCACGCGGGCGAGGCGTCCGGACGCAAGGCCGTCACGCTGAACAGCACGGGCAGCTCCGTGGAGTTCACCACCAGGGCGAGCACCAACACCCTGGTCGTGCGCTACTCCATACCCGACGCCGCGGGCGGTGGCGGGATCGACTCCACCCTGAACGTCTACGTCAACGGCGGCTTCCTCAAGGCCATCCACCTCACCTCCAGGTACGCGTGGCTGTACGGCAGCGAGACCGCCCCCGGCAACAACCCGGGCGAGGGCAGCCCCCGCCACATCTACGACGAGGCCAACATGATGCTCGGCACGACCGTGCCGGCCGGATCGAAGATCAAGCTGCAGAAGGACGCGGCCAACGGCAGCCAGTACGCGATCGACTTCGTCAACACCGAGCAGGTCTCGCCGATCGCCAACCCCGACCCCGCCGCCTACACCGCGCCGACCGGGTTCACCCACCAGGACGTGCAGAACGCCCTGGACAAGGCGCGGATGGACACCACGGGCACGCTGAAGGGCGTCTACCTGCCGCCGGGCGACTACGAGACGGGCAGCAAGTTCCAGGTCTACGGCAAGGCCGTCAAGATCATCGGCGCGGGCCCCTGGTACACCCGCTTCCACACGCCGGCCGGCCAGTCCAACACCGACGCGGGCTTCCGCGCCGACTCCACCGCCAACGGCTCGGTCTTCTCGGGCTTCTCCTTCTTCGGCAACTACACCTCCCGCATAGACGGTCCCGGCAAGGTCTTCGACTTCGCGAACGTCGCCGACATGACCATCGACAACGTCTGGAACGAGCACACGGTCTGCCTCTACTGGGGCGCCAACACCGACAACGTCACCATCACGAACTCCCGGATCCGCGACACCTTCGCCGACGGCGTCAACATGACCAACGGCAGCACGGACAACCACCTCGACAACATCGAGGCCCGTGCCACGGGTGACGACAGCTTCGCCCTCTTCTCGGCCATCGACGCCGGCGGGGCGGACGAGAAGAACAACGTCTACGAGAACCTGACGTCCCTGCTGACCTGGCGCGCCGCGGGTATCGCCGTCTATGGCGGCTACGCCAACACCTTCCGCAACATCCTCGTCGCGGACACGCTGGTCTACTCGGGCGTCACGATCAGTTCCCTGGACTTCGGCTACCCGATGAACGGCTTCGGGACCGACCCGACCAACATCCAGAACATCTCCGTCGTCCGCTGCGGCGGCCACTTCTGGGGCAGCCAGACCTTCCCGGGCATCTGGCTCTTCTCCGCCTCGAAGGTCTTCCAGGGCATCCGCGTCAGCGACGTGGACATCGTGGACCCGACCTACAGCGGGATCATGTTCCAGACGAACTACGTGGGCGGTCAGCCGCAGAATCCGATCAAGGACACGGTCTTCACCGATGTGTCCATCACCGGCGCCCACCGCAGCGGTGACGCCTACGACGCCAAGTCGGGATTCGGCCTGTGGGCCAACGAGATGCCGGAGGCGGGACAGGGCCCGGCGGTCGGCTCCGTCACCTTCAACAACCTCACGATGAGCGACAACTACCAGAACATCAAGAACACCACGTCCACCTTCACCATCAACACCAACCCGTAGCGGGGAGGGACACGCGAGCGCCGTGGTCCCGGCCGGTTCTCCGGCCGCGACCACGGCGCTCCGTCACCCCCGCCGCCCGTGGCCGTACGCCCACGGACCCCACCACGCCGGGATCGGCGGATCAGCGGGGGCGGACGTCGGCTGGTCCGGGTGGAGTCCGAGCCGGCGCAGGGCGCCCGCGTCGACTCGTACGCCGTAGATGCCGTGCCAGTGCCCGTCCTCCCCGATCCCGCAGGCGAGGTCGACCAGCAGCTCGTGGCCGGCGAACGGCCACCAGTCGATCCCCCGGTCCCGCAGTCAACGCGCCGTCAGGTCGGTGGGCCGGGGGCAGCCCGGCAGGTTCTCGTAGCCGAAGAGGGTCACCCATGCGTCCGGTCCGCGGTCCATGCCGCCATCCTCGCGCAGCACGG
>NZ_JBYIQW010000050.1:0-56516 GCF_057707815.1 Actinacidiphila sp. bgisy160 | reverse complement strand
TGCGATTCAGCACCGGGCGGGTATGCAGACGTCGAAGACGATCGTGGCGGTCAACAAGGACCCGGAGGCGCCGATCTTCGAGTTGGCCGATTACGGCGTGGTCGGTGACCTTTTCGCCGTGGTGCCGCAGCTGACCGAGGCGGTCACCGCCCGCAAGGGCTGACCCCGGCAGCACACCGGAGCCCCGTGACGCCCCCGACGGCACCACGGGGCTCCCGGCGTCCCCGGGGTCGTTGACGGTGCGACGGAGGGACGGCTAGCTTCACTTCAACGATTTGTTGAAGAGGGGGAGGGTGCCGGATGGCGCAGAACGAGACGGTCCGCACATCGCTCGGCGACGCGGTCCGGCGGGGCCTCGGGGCCACGCTCGCCGCCGTCGACGCCGAACTCGTCCGGCGCTATCCGGGCGAACCCGGTACCCGGCAGCCCGTTCACACCGTCTACGTCCCTGCCGACGCCTTCGCCGCCGACACCGTGCGCACCTGGGGCGACCGCGCCCTGGCCGCCCTGGACGAGCACGCCCCCGACGCGGAGCGGCTCGCCGGCGTGCTGGGCCTGCCGCCCGCGCTCGCCGCGCCCGTCCACGACCGCGTACGCGCCAAGCTGCGGCACGAACCGGTCGAGGACCTGCGGATCGACTTCGAGGACGGTTACGGCCTCCGGCCCGACGCCGAGGAGGACGCGGCGGCCGCCCGCGCCGCCCGGCTCGTCGCCGCCGCCGTCACGGACGGGACCGCGCCCCCGTACTTCGGCATCCGCATGAAGTGCATGGAGGCCGCCGTGCGCGACCGCGGCATCCGCACCCTCGACATCTTCCTCACCGGCCTGATGGAGGCCGGAGGGCTGCCCGGCGGCCTGGTGCTGACCCTGCCCAAGGTCACCTTCCCCCAGCAGGTGACGGCGTTCGTCCGGCTCGCCGAAGAGTTCGAGAAGGCACGCGGACTCCAGGCCGGACGCCTCGGGTTCGAGATCCAGATCGAGACCACCCAGTCCATCCTCGGGCCCGACGGCACGGCCACGGTGGCCCGGCTGATCGACGCCGCCGAGGGCCGCGTCACGGGGCTGCACTACGGGACCTTCGACTACAGCGCCGCGTGCGGGGTCAGCGCGGCGTACCAGTCCATGGACCACCCGGTGGCCGACCACGCCAAGGCCGTCATGCAGGTGGCGGCCGCCGGCACGGGCGTGCGGCTGTCCGACGGCTCCACCAATGTGCTGCCCGTCGGCCCCGGCGCCCAGGTCCACGAGGCCTGGCGGCACCACTACGGCCTGGTCCGGCGCTCGCTGGCCCGTGCGTACTACCAGGGCTGGGACATGCACCCCGCCCATCTGCCCACGCGCTACGCCGCGGTCTACGCCTTCTACCGGGAGGGCCTGGACGCGGCGGCGGCCCGGTTGGCGGCGTACGTCGCCAGGGCCGGCGGGGACGTCATGGACGAGCCCGCCACCGCCCGGGCCCTGAGCGGCTACCTGCTGCGCGGACTCGACTGCGGCGCCGTGGACTTCGCCGAGGTCGCCGCCGCGACCGGGCTGACCCGCGCCGACCTCGACGCCCTCGCGGGCCGGTCCCGCGGCATCTGAGGGCCCGCACACGAAGACGTCCGGGCCGGCCCGCGAGGGGGCCGGCCCGGACGTCCCAGGGAACCGGTCAGACGAGGTCGAACCGGTCGAGGTCCATGACCTTCGCCCACGCCGCGACGAAGTCGTTGACGAACTTCGCCTTCGCGTCATCGCTCGCGTAGACCTCCGCGAGCGCGCGCAGCTCGGAGTTGGAGCCGAAGACCAGGTCGGCACGGGTGCCGGTCCACTTGACCTCGCCCGTGGCGTTGTCACGGCCCTCGAAGGTGGACTGGTCCTCGGAGGTCGCCTTCCACGACGTGCCCAGGTCGAGCAGGTTGACGAAGAAGTCGTTGGTCAGCGCCCCGGGGGTCGCGGTGAAGACGCCGTGCGAGGACTGCTTGTGGTTGGCGCTCAGGACGCGCAGACCGCCGACCAGCACCGTCATCTCGGGAGCGCTGAGGGTCAGCAGGTTCGCCCGGTCGAGCAGCAGGTACTCGGCCGGCAGGCGGTTGCCCTTGCCCAGGTAGTTGCGGAACCCGTCGGCGGCCGGCTCGAGCGCGGCGAAGGACTCCACGTCCGTCTGGTCCTGCGCGGCGTCCACACGACCCGGCGTGAACGGCACCTCGACGGGGTGACCGCCGTCCGCGGCGGCCTTCTCGACGGCGGCGGAACCGGCCAGCACGATGAGGTCGGCCAGCGAGATCCGCTTGCCGCCGGACTGGGCCGCGTTGAAGGACTCCTGGATGCCCTCCAGGGTGCGCAGCACCACGGCGAGCTGGTCGGGCTCGTTGACCTCCCAGCCGCGCTGCGGCTCCAGGCGCAGACGGGCGCCGTTGGCGCCGCCGCGCTTGTCGCTGCCGCGGAAGGACGAGGCCGACGCCCACGCGGTGGACACCAGCTGCGGCACGGTCAGGCCGGAGGCGAGGACCTGCTCCTTCAGGGCGGCGACGTCGGCGGCGTCGACCACCTCGTGCGTCCGCTCGGGCAGCGGGTCCTGCCACAGCAGGGTCTCGGACGGGACCTCGGGCCCGAGGTAGCGCACGACCGGGCCCATATCGCGGTGGGTCAGCTTGAACCACGCGCGGGCGAAGGCGTCCGCGAACTCGTCCGGGTTCTCCAGGAAGCGCCGCGAGATCTGCTCGTAGACCGGGTCGAACCGGAGTGAGAGGTCCGTGGTCAGCATCGTCGGTGCCTGGCTCTTGGAGGAGTCGTGCGCGTCGGGGATGGTGCCCGCGCCGGCACCGTCCTTCGCCACCCACTGGTTGGCGCCGGCGGGGCTGGTCGTGAGCTCCCACTCGTAGCGGAAGAGGTTCTCGAAGAAGCCCATGCCCCAGCGGGTCGGGGTGCTGGTCCAGGTGACCTCGAGACCGCTGGTGATCGCGTCGGCGCCCTTGCCGGTGCCGTAGCTGTTCCGCCAGCCGAGGCCCTGCTCCTCCATCGAGGCGGCCTCGGGGGCCGGACCGACGTTGTCCGCCGGGCCGGCGCCGTGGGTCTTGCCGAAGGTGTGGCCGCCGGCGATGAGGGCGACGGTCTCCTCGTCGTTCATCGCCATCCGGCGGAAGGTCTCACGGATGTCGCGCGCGGCGGCGATGGGGTCCGGGTTGCCGTTGGGGCCCTCCGGGTTGACGTAGATCAGACCCATCTGGACGGCGCCGAGCGGGCTCTCCAGCTGGCGGTCGCCGGTGTAGCGCTGGTCGCCGAGCCAGGTGGACTCGGGGCCCCAGTAGACGTCCTCCTCCGGCTCCCAGACGTCCTCGCGGCCGCCGGCGAAGCCGAAGGTCTTGAAGCCCATCGACTCCAGCGCGACGTTGCCGGTGAGGATCATGAGGTCGGCCCACGAGATGCTCTGGCCGTACTTCTTCTTCACCGGCCACAGCAGACGGCGGGCCTTGTCGAGGTTGCCGTTGTCCGGCCAGCTGTTGAGCGGGGCGAAGCGCTGCTGGCCGGCGCCGGCGCCGCCGCGGCCGTCGCTGATGCGGTACGTGCCGGCGCTGTGCCAGGCCATGCGGATCATGAACGGGCCGTAGTGGCCGAAGTCCGCCGGCCACCAGTCCTGGGAGGTCGTCAGGACCTCCAGGATGTCCTTCTTCACGGCCGTGAGGTCGAGCGCCTTGAACGCCTCGGCGTAGTCGAAGTCCCCACCGAGCGGGTTCGCCACCGCCGGGTTCTTGGCGAGGATCTTCAGGTTCAGCCGCTCCGGCCACCACTGCCGGTTTCCGCCGCCCTGGGTCGGGTGAGGAGCGCGCCCGTGCGCGACGGGGCAACCGCCCACACCCTCCGTCTTGGCGTCTGTGACGATTGCTTCATGGTTCTCAGACATGGGAATCCTTCCGGACCTGGCGGATCACGGTGCTCAGGGCTGCGGGCCGTCGGAGGCGTTCGGGCGGGGGGCCGCCGCGGTGAGCGCACCGGGGCCTCACCGGCGGCATGACAGGGAGAGAGGGTCCCGGACCGGCAGCGGCAGTGCGACGCGGATGCCCGCTGTCACCAGGCGGCACCGCGCGGCTGCTCGGCGGTGGTCCCGTCACGTCTCTCTCTTCTGCCGTACTGGGGTCTTCCTGTCCCTTGGCTGGCGCCGGAACCGATCCTACGATGGACGCAGTCCAAGTCAAGAAGAGCGTCAATTCCATAGGCGATCAGAACCCGGACGCGTCCACGGGGTGAGTTCCGGACGTCCACCGAGCTGAATGGGTGAGCAGACATGAGCGACCTGCTGGAGCGACTGCGCGGGCGCGGCTGGCGCATGACGTCCCAGCGGCGTGTCGTCGCGGAGGTCCTCGACGGCGACCACGTGCACCTCACGGCCGACGAAGTGCACGCCCGCGCGGCGCGGCTGCTGCCCGAGATCTCCCGGGCGACGGTCTACAACACCCTGGGCGAGCTGGTCTCCCTCGGCGAGGTCATGGAGGTCTCCACCGACGGCCGCGCCAAGCGCTACGACCCCAACGCCCACCGTCCGCACCAGCACCTGGTGTGCTCGGGCTGCGGCACCGTCCGCGACGTCCACCCTGCCGGCGACCCGCTGGCCGACCTCCCGGCCGAGGAGCGGTTCGGTTTCACGGTCTCCGAGGCCGAGGTCACCTACCGCGGCCTGTGCCCGTCCTGCGCCTGAGCGAGCCGCCGGGGGGAGCGCCGGCTACCGGCCGACCGCCGGGGCGAGGCCGAGGCCGCGCAGCCACAGCATCCGCTCGTACGGCTGGGAGCCGCGTCCGCCGTGGTCCGCGAATCGCCGCACCGTGATGTCCCTGGGCCCCGCGTAGCGGTTGTACGCCGCGAACACCGTCGAGGGCGGGCAGGCGGGGTCCATCAGGCCCACGCTGAACGGCGCCGGTGCGGTGGCGCGTGGGGCGAAGTGGACGCCGTCGAAGTAGTCGAGGGTGCCGAAGAGCCGTTCGGGGTCGATGCGCCGGTGCACGCCGAGGTACTGGGCGAGCTCCGGGTACGGCCCCTCGGTGGCTCTCCGCGGCCCGCCGGTAGTGGCAGAGGAACGGCACGTCGACCAGGGCCGCCGCGACCCGGTCGGAGAGCAGCCGTCCTGATCCCCTCGTCGCCGCTACGGCACGGGCGGAAGCTCGCCCGAACCGCGCGGGATCAGCCGGCAGGCGAGCTCGACCCGCTTGGGGGCGCCCGCGACGCCGTCGAGCCGCTGGAAGAGCAGTCCGGCGGCGGTGCGGCCGAGCTGTCCCGGGTCCTGGGCGACGACGGTGACCGCGGGACGCAGCAGGTCGGCGAGCTCGAAGTCGTCGAAGCCGACGAGGGCGACCACGCTGGGCCGGTCGGCGAGGACCCGGACCGCGGTCACGGTGATCCGGTTGTTGCCGGCGAACAGGGCGGTGACCGGCTCCGGGCCGCTCAGCATGGACTCCACGGCGGCGCGCACGCGGCCCGGGGCCGTGGGCCCGCAGGAGACCCAGCCCTCGTGCACGGGCAGCCCGGCGGCGTCCATCGCCTCCCGGTAGCCCCGCAGACGCTCGGCCGCGGTGTGGATGCGAGGAAGGTCGCCGATGAAGCCGATGCGCCGGTGCCCGTGGGCGATGAGGTGGGCGACGCCCTCGCGGGTGCCCCCGGCGTTGTCGCTGAGGACCACGTCCGCGTCGATGCCGCCCGCGGGGCGGTCGACGAAGACGGTGGCGACGCCGGCCGCGATCTCCGGTTCGAGGTAGCGGTGGTCCTCGCTGGCGGGCACGATGACCAGCCCGTCGACACGCCGGGCGCAGAAGGCGAGCACGAGTTCCTGCTCGCGGTCGGCGTCCTCGGCACTCGATCCGGTGAACAGCAGCGTCGAGTGCGCGCGGGCCAGGTCCTCGACGGCACGGCTGAGCGGGGAGTAGAAGGGGTCGGCGAGGTCCTCCAGGACCAGCCCGATGCTCGCCGTACGGCCCTTGCGGAGCAGCCGCGCGCTGTCGTTGCGGCGGAATCCGAGGGCGTCGATGGCCGCCTGGACACGCGAGATCGTGTCCTCGGTGACGCCCGGTTCCTCGTTGACGACACGCGATACCGTCTTCAGGCCGACACCGGCCCGGGCCGCGACATCCTTCATGGTGGGGCGGGCGGTGCGCGGAATATCGGTCACGGCGTGATCCTATGGGCTGGACAACGTTGTCAACAAAGGGCGACACTACGCCCATGCCGTTCGAGAGCTCTGCCGAGTCCATCGTCCCGCCGTCGGGTGCCGCCGGCGCGGGTCCGCTGATCGCCGCCGTGGACATCGGCGGCACCAAGATCGCGGGCGCCCTGGTGGACGCCCGCGGCGAGTTGCTCGTGCGCGTGCAGCGCCCGACGCCCGCCGACCGGGACGCGGCGACGGTGATGGGATCGCTCGCGAAGGTGCTGGCCGGGCTGCGGGAGTCCGCGGGCTGGCCCAGGGTCGTCGCGGTGGGCATCGGCAGCGCCGGTCCGATCGACGCCTCGCGCGGCACGGTGAGCCCGGTCAACATCGCCGGCTGGCGCGATTTCCCGGTGGTCGCCGAGGTCGGCGAGCGGGTCGGCGGGCTGCCGGTGGTGCTCACCGGTGACGGCATCGCGATCACCGCGGCGGAGCACTGGCAGGGCGCCGCCCGCGGGCACGACAACGCGCTGTGCATGGTGGTGTCGACCGGGGTCGGCGGCGGTCTCGTCCTCGGCGGCAAGCTGCACCCCGGGCCGACCGGCAACGCGGGGCACATCGGCCACATCAGCGTCGACCTCGACGGGGACGTGTGCCCCTGCGGCAGCCGTGGCTGCGTCGAGCGCCTTGCCAGCGGGCCGAACATCGTCCGGCGCGCCCTGGAGTCCGGCTGGCGTCCGGCTCACGGCGAGGAGTCCGACGCCGCCGCCGTCGCCCGGGCGGCCCGAGAAGGCGACGCCCTCGCCCTCGCCTCGTACGACCGCGCGGCGCAGGCGCTGGCCGCGGGCATCGCCGCGACGGCCACCCTGGTGGAGATCGACGTGGCGGTGATCGGTGGCGGTGTCGCGGGCGCGGGCCCGCTGCTCTTCGAGCCCCTCCGCACGCATATGCGCCGGTACGCCACGTTGTCGTTCGCGTCCGGGGTGAAGGTCGTTCCCGCCGTGCTCGGCACGGACGCGGGCCTGGTCGGCGCGGCAGCGGCCGCGGCGCAGGCGCTGCGCCTGGAGGCCTTCGCGACCGGCGCCTAAGGGCTCCCGCAGGGGGAGCCTCCCCCGTTTGCGGTCCGGTTGCGGCGTGGTGCTCCCACTTTTCCGCGGGCACACGCTCAGGGCGAGGCCCTGCCTGGTGCGCGAGGCCCGTGACGGGGCCGGATCACGCCCCCGCTGTGCCGGCCGGCCCTCGCGGCTCTGGCCACGCTGCAGTTCACCTGGAAGCGCAACGACTTCCTGTGGGCCCTGGTCTTCATCCCCGACGGCGACAAACCGCCGGTGACCTCAGCCCTGACCAACCTGCGGGGCCTGTTTTTCACCGATTACAACCTGTGGGCGGCCGGCTCGGTGCTGGTGGCGCTGCCGCCCGTCCTGGTGTTCATGCTGCTGCGGCGGCAGTTCACCGCCGGACCGACCCTGGGGGCCAGCAAGGGCCGACCACCGTCTTCAGGGGTGCCGAAGCCACCGGTATGCGCCGATGGCCGGGTCTGCGCGTTTGCCGACGCCGATGATCCGGGCAATTCGTAGGGGGCTACCAGGCTACGGAAGAGGGGGCACCGTGATCGTCTGGCTCAACGGCACGTTCGGCGCGGGGAAGACCACTGCGGCACGCGAACTGCTCGAACTGCTGCCGGGCAGCGTGCTCTACGATCCGGAACTCATCGGCAGCGGGCTGCGGCTGATGCTTCCGGAGAAGCGGCTGGGCGAGGTCTGCGACTACCAGGAACTGCCCGCGTGGCGGCGGCTGGTCGTCGACACCGCCGCCGCGCTGCTCGCCGAGGTCGGCGGAGGACCTCTGGTGGTGCCGATGACCCTGCTGCGGCAGGAGTACCGGGACGAGATCTTCGGCGGGCTCGCGGCCCGCCGGATCACTGTGCGGCATGTGCTGCTGCACGCTGAGGAAACGGTTCTGCGCGAGCGGATCGACCAGCGCGCCGAGATACCGGGCGACGCCGAGGCCAGTGCGGGGGTCCGCGACTGGTGCCTGGACCACCTGCCCGCCTACCAGGAGGCACTGCCCTGGCTCACGGCGGACGCCCATGTCGTCGACACCGCGGGGCTCGCCCCCCGTACGACCGCCGAGCGGATCGCCGAGGCGATACGGGAGGGGGCCGGCGCTTGCGACATCGTGCAGACCCCGGAGCCCACCGCCGAGACCCTCGCCGCGGGCGTGCTGCTCTTCGACGAGGACGACCGGGTGCTGCTGGTCGACCCGACCTACAAGCCCGGCTGGGAGTTCCCCGGCGGGGTAGTCGAGCCCGGTGAGCCGCCCGCGCGGGCCGGCATGCGGGAGGTCGCCGAGGAACTCGGCCTACGGCTCCCGGCGGTGCCCCGGCTCCTGGTCGTCGACTGGGAACCGCCGCTGCCGCCGGGATACGGCGGTCTGCGGCTGCTCTTCGACGGCGGGCTGCTGCCCGCCGCCGACGCCGAGCGCCTGCTGCTGCCCGGCGCCGAGCTGCGGGGCTGGCGTTTCGCCACGGAGGACGAGGCCGCCTCCATGCTGCCGCCCGTCCGGCACACCCGGCTGCGCTGGGCGCTGCGGGCGCGCGAGCGGGCCACCGTGCTCAACCTGGAGGCCGGGGTGCCGGTGGGCGGCTGAGAGGCGGGCGGCCGAGAGGCGACTGGCGCGTCCCGGCCGTCCGCCGGGCTCAGACCGCCTTGGCGGCGTACTTCTGCAGGAAGAGCGCCTCGGTGAGCGAGAGCCTCTCCAGCTCCTCGGGGGAGACACTCTCGTTCACCGCATGGATCTGCGCCTCCGGCTCGCTCAGGCCGATCAGCAGGATCTCCGACTCGGGGTAGAGCGTCGCCAGGGTGTTGCAGAGCGGGATGGAGCCGCCCATGCCGGCGATCTCCATCTCGGTGCCGTACGCGGCGCGCATGGCCTCCGCCATCGAGGCGTACGCCGGGCTGGAGGTGTCCGCGCGGAACGGCTGGCCGCTGCCGACCTGGGTGACCTCCACGCGGGCGCCCCAGGGGGCGGCCGCCTCCAGGTGGGCGATCAGCAGCTTGGCCGCCTGCTGCGCGTCCACGCCCGGCGGGACCCGAAGGCTGACCTTGGCGCCCGCGGTGGCCTGGACGGACGGAGTGGCGCCGACCACGGGAGGCGCGTCGATGCCTATGACGGTGACCGACGGGCGGGCCCAGAGGCGGTCCGCTACCGTGCCGGAGCCCATCAGGTTCACACCGTCGAGCACCTTGGCGTCGGAGCGGAAGGTCTCCTCTGCGTACTGGAGCCCGTCCCAGGCGGCGTCGGCGGTGAGGCCCGTCACAGCGGAGGCGCCGGAGTCGTCGTGGAGTGTGTGCAGGATGCGGACCAGAGCGGCCAGCGCGTCCGGCGCGGCGCCGCCGAACTGGCCGGAGTGCAGATTGCCCTCCAGGGTGGTGACCTTGACGTCCACCAGCGCCATGCCGCGCAGGGTCGCCGTGACGGTCGGCAGGCCGACGCGGAAGTTGCCGGAGTCGCCGATGACGATGGCGTCGGCGGCCAGCAGCTCCGGGTGCTCCTCCGCGTAGCGCTCCAGGCCGCCGGTGCTCTGCTCCTCCGAGCCCTCGGCGATGATTTTCACGCCGACCGGGACCCCGCCGTTCTCACGCAGCGCGCGCAGCGCGGTGAGGTGCATGATCAGGCCGCCCTTGCAGTCGGCCGCGCCGCGACCGTACCAGCGGCCGTCGCGCTCGGTGAGCTCGAACGGCGGCGACAGCCAGCCGGCCTCGTCCAGCGGCGGCTGCACGTCGTAGTGCGCGTACAGCAGCACCGTGGGCGCGCCCTCAGGGCCCGGCAGGTAGCCGTACACCGACTGCGTGCCGTCCGGCGTGTCCAGCAGGGCGACGTCCTCGAAGCCCTCCGCGCGCAGCGCGTCGGCGATCCAGGAGGCGGCCCGCTCGCACTCGCTCCTGGGGAACTGCCGCGGGTCGGCCACCGAGCGGTACGACACCAGCTCGGCCAGCTCGGTCCGGGCCCGCGGCATGAGTGCGGCGACGGTTGCGGCGAGAGGTGCGGCGGACATGGGCGCTCCTGGTGCGTGGGACAGGTCGAACGCGATGTTCGGGGACCGGTGGTCGTGATCGATGGTGCCACAGGCAGCCGCGCTCACCCCGCGGATTAGTATGCGGCTGAGCAGGGGCGGCGGCAGTCGGCGGGTCGAACGGGAGCGGAAGCACACGTGAGCAGCGAGTACCAGGCGCAGGACGGCGGTTCGGCGGACGGCGCCGACGGCACGCAGGTGTGGGACGTCGTCGTGGTGGGTGCCGGGCCGGCCGGGGCCTCGGCGGCCTACGCCGCGGCGAGTGCGGGACGCCGGGTGCTCCTGCTGGAGAAGGCCGAACTGCCGCGCTACAAGACCTGCGGTGGTGGCATCATCGGGCCCTCCCGCGACGCGCTGCCGCCAGGCTTCGAACTCCCGCTGCGCGACCGGGTGCACGCGGTGACCTTCAGCCTCAACGGCAGGCTCAGCCGGACCCGCCGGTCGCGGCAGATGCTCTTCGGGCTGATCAACCGACCCGAGTTCGACGCCCGGCTCGTGGACACGGCAGTCGACGCGGGCGCGCGGCTGCGGACCGGGGCCTCGGTCTCCCGGGTCGAGCAGCACGGCACCTCCGTCCCGGACCGGCGGACCGTCGCGGTCGTCCTCAACGACGGCGAGACCATCCTCGCCCGCGCGGTGGTCGGCGCCGACGGCTCGGCGAGCCGGATAGGCGCCCATGTCGGCGTCAAGATGGCCCAGGTGGACCTGGGGCTCGAGGCCGAGATCCCGGTGCCCGCCGAGGTCGCCGAGGACTGGGCGGGCCGCGTTCTCATCGACTGGGGCCCGCTGCCCGGCAGTTACGGCTGGGTCTTCCCCAAGGGCGAAACCCTGACCGTCGGCGTCATCTCGGCGCGTGGCGACGGTGCCGCCACCAAGCGGTATCTGGAGGACTTCGTGGGCCGGCTCGGACTGGCGGGCTTCGAGCCGAGCATCTCCTCCGGCCACCTCACGCGCTGCCGCGCCGACGACTCCCCGCTCTCGCGGGGCCGTGTGCTGGTGTGCGGAGACGCGGCGGGTCTGCTGGAGCCGTGGACCCGCGAGGGCATCTCCTTCGCGCTGCGCTCCGGCCGCCTGGCGGGGGAGTGGGCGGCGCGGATCGCCGAGGCGCACGACGCGGTGGACGCACGTCGCCAGGCACTGAACTACGCCTTCGCCGTCAAAGCCGGCCTCGGCGTCGAAATGGGCGTCGGCCGCCGCATGTTGGGCGTCTTCGAGAAGCGTCCGGGTCTGCTGCACGCGGCTCTCACAACCCTCCCCCCGGCATGGAACGCCTTCGCTAAGATCACCCGCGGTTCCAGTTCGCTCGCCGAGCTGGTCCGTACTCATCCGCTGGCCCGTCGCGCGCTGGAGTCGTTCGACCGTCGTTGACCTCCTCATGGCACCCTCCCGGGCGTCATAAAGGCGGAGTTGAGGGGCAGAGACGTTGTGGGAGGTGTCCTCGTCATGCCCTTGAGGAACGTAGACGGAAGACTGCCGTGGTGGGTGCGTACACTCACCGGGCTCGTGGTGCTCGGCGGACTTCTGTTCCTGGTCGCGCGCGCCGACCTGATACCGGGTCTGCCGAACCCCTTCGCCGAGGAGACCAAGGACCGCACCGGTCCCGTGGTGCTCAAGGCCATCCAGGACATGAACCGCTTCGAAGGGGCGAGCGGCCAGTTCCAGGTCGTGGTCGACCTGGAGAAGGACGCCAAGTTCCTTCCCGACGCGGTGCGCGGCAGGCGCACGCTCTACGTGGGGGCCGGCAGCGTCGACGCCTACGTTGACCTCGGTGACGTGGGCCCGAAGGGCGTCACCGTTTCCGAGGACCGGACCTCCGCCGTCCTCACCCTGCCCCACGCCGAACTCGGGCGGACCTCGCTCGACGTTGACCGTTCGTACGTGGTGGCCCAGGAGCGCGGCTTCTTCGACCGGCTCGGCGACTTCTTCTCCTCCCATCCGGGGGACGAACACCAGGTCCAGCAACTCGCCGCGAAGAAGATCCAGCAGGCGGCGAAGTCCACCGAGCTGACCAAGCGTGCGGAGACCAACACCCGGGCCATGCTGGAACGGCTGCTGACCTCGCTGGGGTTCGAGAAGGTGGAGGTCCGCTTCAGCTGACGGGCCGGAGTTCAGTGATGCGGAAGACCGGGTGCTTGTGGGCTATGGCACGCAGTTCCTCGTCGGAGGAATCCGCCCCCACACCGCCGAAGAACACGCCCACCTCGGCCTTCCAGCGCTTGAGGTAGGCACGCAGCACCTCGGGTTTGGCGTCGTCACCGACCTCCGTCGCACTGAACTCCTCGACCTTTTTGCCCAGCAGCAGCCGACCCCCGCCGGCGGCCCGCATGTTGTGCGTCCACTGGACGTGCCCGCGGGGCGCAACGAGGTAGCGCTCCCCGTTCACCTCCAGGAGGTTGACCGGGGTGCGCCGCCACTCCCCGCTCTTGCGCCCGCGGACGGCCAGCACGCGGGAGCCCCACACACTGAGGCCGCGGCGGGTCAGCCAGGCCACCGCGCGGTTCAAGACGTTGACCACGAACCAGCCGGGCTTGATGACGTGCTCGGACATGAGGACTCCTCCGTGATGCGCGCGTCGTGGACCGAAGGCGGTCCGTGAGCGGTGCTCTCGCTTGAGAACAGTGTGCACATCCCGGCGCTCCCTGGCAAGAGCGGTGCTCTCGTTATTGGTCGTTGCTCCATTCGCGCCTACACTGATCCCATGAGCGTCATCCGAACGGCCAGGGAACGGGCCCGCGACGAAGTGACCGCGGCCATCAAGGAAGAGGCGCGCCGGCAGCTCGCCGACGAGGGCGCCTCCAGGCTCTCGCTCCGCGCCGTCGCGCGGGAGCTGGGGATGGTCTCGTCCGCGCTCTACCGCTACTTCCCGAGCCGGGACGAGCTGCTCACCGCCCTCATCGTGGACGCCTACGACGCCGTGGGGGCCGCCGCCGAGGAGGCCCTGGCCCGCGCCGGCGGTGACGAGCCCGTCGAGCGCTGGCGCGAGGTCTGCCGGGCCGTGCGCCGTTGGGCCCTCGGCCATCCACACGAGTACGCGCTCATCTACGGATCCCCCGTGCCCGGCTACTCCGCCCCGCTCGACACGATCGGACCCGCCTCCCGGGTCCCGCTCGCACTCCTCGCCGTGGCCGAGCAGGCACACGCCGCGGGGGCGCTCGCCGTGCCCTCGCCCGACGAGCCGTTGTCCGACGCCGCCCACGCCGACGCCTGGCGGCTCAGCAAGGACCTGGACCGCGACCTGCCGCCACGGGCGATCCCCCCCCTCGTCGCCGCCTGGGCGCAGCTCTTCGGTCTGGTCAGCTTCGAGGTGTTCGGCCAGTTCAACAAGGTGGTCGAGGCGCGCGACGACTTCTTCGACCAGGCCGTCGCGGGCCTCGCGCACCAGGCAGGGCTCCGCCGTGAGCGCGTACTCCGCGGGGAGTAGACGCGATCACCCCGCTGACCGGACGCCGGCCCGCCGCCCCCGGTCTAGCGTGGCCGCATGACGGAAGACTCGGCACGGGGAGGCGGCCCGCCCCGGGGGCCCTGGTGGCGCCACACCGCGCCCGGACGCGCTCACGGAGGCGACGAGCGCCTGCGCCATCCGTGGATCTCGTCGTCGGTCATCGCCGTCGTCCAGGTGGTCGGCACCACGGCCGCCTCGCACAACGCGTCCGGCCGGGTCGCCCTGGACCACTTCGGATACGCGCTCCTGCTCGCCGGGCCCGTCCTGCTCCTGTGGCGCGACCGCGCGCCCCTGGCGGTCGCCGCCGCCGTCTCGGCGGTGACGCTCGCGTACGTCGCGGCCGGTTACCCGTACGGGCCGGTCTTCCTGAGCATCATCGCCGCCTACTTCACGGCCGCCGGGGCCGGCCGCCGCAGAGCCGTCCTGATCATCGCGGGTGTCCTGTACACGGGGTACCTGCTCATCACGATGTGGCTGTACCGCTGGCTGCCGCCCGCCGGGGACAAGGCCGCCTCGTGGGCGCAGGTGTCGGGGGCCGCCGCATGGCTGCTGGCCATCCTCGCCGTCGCGGAGCTGTGGCGGCTGCGCAGGGAGCAGTTCGTCCGCGACCGGCGGGAGCGGGCCGAGGCCGAGCGCCGCCGCGCCGACGAGGAGCGGCTGCGCATCGCCCGCGAGCTGCACGACGTGCTCGCCCACAGCATCTCGGTCATCAACGTGCAGGCCGGGGTGGCTCTCGCCCTCATGGACGAGCGCCCCGAGCAGGCCCGGCAGGCGCTGACCACCATCAAGGCCGCCAGCAAGGAGGCGCTCGGCGAGGTGCGCCAGGTGCTGGGCACCCTGCGCAGCCCCGGGGAGGCCCCGCGCTCACCCGCCCCGGGCCTGGACCGGTTGCCCGAACTGCTTGAACAGGCCGCGGGCGCGGGGCTGGCCGTCGACATCACGGGAGACGTCCGCGCCGGCGCCCTGCCGCCCGGCGTGGACCTGGCGGCGTTCCGCATCGTCCAGGAGGCGCTGACCAACGTCATCCGCCACTCCGGCTCCCGTACCGCCCGCATCCGGGTCACCCGGCGCCGGGGCGTGGTCGAGCTGCGGGTCGACGACGACGGCCCCGCGACCACGACCGCCGACCACGCGCACGATTCCGGTGGCGGCAACGGGCTGCTCGGCATGCACGAGCGGGCGGCGGCGCTCGGCGGCACGGTCGAGGCCGGACCCCGCGCCGACGGCGGCTTCCGCGTCCTGGCCCGTCTGCCGCTCGTCGCCGGCGCCGCGACGGTGTCCGTCCCCGACAAGGAGAACCCATGACACGGGTACTGCTCGCCGACGACCAGCTCCTGGTGAGGGCGGGATTCGCCGCCCTGCTGGACGCCCAGCCCGACATCGAGGTCGTGGGGGAGGCCTCCGACGGCGCCCAGGCGCTGCGGCTGGTCCGCGACCTCACCCCGGACGCGGTGCTGATGGACATCCGCATGCCCGTCATGGACGGACTGGAGGCCACCCGCCGGATCACCGAGGACGCGGCGTTGACCGGGGTCAAGGTCGTCATCCTCACCACGTTCGAGCTCGACGAGTACGTCTTCGAGGCCATCCGGGCGGGCGCCTCGGGCTTCCTGGTCAAGGACACCGAGCCGGAGGAACTGGTGCGTGCCGTACGGGCGGTGGTGGACGGCGACGCGCTGCTGTCGCCCGGCGTGACCCGGCGGCTCATCGCCGAGTTCGCCGCCCGGTCCAAGGAGCCCTCGGCCGCGGCGGAACTCGGCCGGCTCACCGAGCGGGAGCGCGAGGTGATGGCGCTGGTCGGGGTCGGCCTGTCCAACGAGGAGATCGCCCGCCGCCTGGTGGTGAGCCCGCTCACCGCCAAGACGCACGTCAGCCGCACGATGGTGAAGCTCGGCGCTCGGGACCGGGCCCAGCTCGTCGTGCTGGCCTACGAGTCCGGCCTGGTACGACCCGGTTGGCTCGGCTGAAGCGCAGCGGCCCGCGGGAACGGACGGTTCGCGCGGGCCGCTGCGGTGGCGGGCGGGTCAGTCCCGCACCGCGACCTCGCGCTCCTCGCCCACCGGGGTGGCGGTGGCCGAGGAGGCGACCACGAATCCGTACGACACCCTGCGGCGCAGCCCCGTGAGGGTGATCAGCAGTCCGGCCAGGGCGATCGCGCTGACCACGACCAGCCCCGGGCGGAAGCTGTCGAGCACGGCCTGCGGGGAGGCCGGGGACCCGTCGCCGGACCCGGCGGTGATCGCCGCGGTCACGACGGCGAGGAAGATGGCGCCGCCCACCTGGAAGGAGGTGTTGAGCAGGCCGGAGACCATGCCCTGCTCCTCGTCGCGGACGCCGTTGGTGGCCTGGATGTTGAGCGACGGGAAGACCAGCGCGCACGCGGCGCCCAGCAGCAGCATGGACGGCAGGATCACCGCGGCGAAGTTCGGGGTGAGGTCGACGCGCAGGAAGAGGACGTAGCCCAGGAACAGCAGGGAGAATCCGGCGGCGATCACCCGCGGTGTGCCGAAACGGTCCACCAGCGGACCGATCCGCGTGGAGGCGAGTGCCACCAGCGCCCCCGCGGGCAGGAAGGCCAGCGCGGTCTGCAGCGCCGACCAGCCCAGCAGTGACTGCATGTACTGGGTGACGAGGAACTGGAAGCCCACGTAGGAGCCGAAGAAGGCGGCGCCGCCCAGGTTGGCGCGGATCTGCTGGGGGGAGCGCAGGACGCCCAGCCGGATGAGGGGGTGGCCGCTGCGGTGCTCGATCACCGCGAAGGCGGCCAGCAGCGCCGCGACGGAGGCGAAGGAGAGCAGGGTGCGGGCCGAACTCCAGCCCGCCTCGGGGGCCTGGACGACGGTGAAGACCAGCAGCAGCATCGCTCCGGTGCCGGTCAGGGCGCCGGGCAGGTCGTAACCGCGGCCGGAGTGCCGCTCTCGGGGGCTCGACGGGATCAGCTGGATGCCGGCCACGAGCGCCAGGACGGCGACGGGCGCGGGCAGCAGCATCGTCCAGCGCCAGCCCACTTCGGTGAGCAGGCCGGACAGGACCAGGCCCATGGAGAAGCCGGTCGCGCCGCAGGTGGTGTAGATGCTGAGGGCACGGTTGCGGACCGGCCCCTCGGCGAACGTCGTGGTGATGATGGACAGTCCCGCCGGGGCGGTGAACGCCGCGCTCAGGCCCTTGACGAAGCGGCTGGCGATGAGCAGTTCACCGGAGTCGACGACCCCGCCGAACAGGGAGGCGACGGCGAACACGGCCAGCGCGACGAGGAAGACCCGGCGCCGGCCGAGCAGGTCGGCGGCGCGGCCGCCGAGCAGCAGCAGGCCGCCGTAGCCGAGGATGTAGCCGCTGACGACCCACTGCAACGACGAGGTGGACAGATCGAGGTCGTCCGCGATGGACGGGAGGGCCACGCCGACCATCGAGACGTCCAGGGCGTCGAGGAAGAGCGCGGCACAGAGCACCAGCAAGGTGCCCCATTGCCGGGCGCTCCAGCGCCCGTCGGAACCAGGGACGGGGGTGCGCGGAGAGGTCATGCCGAGGAACACTACATGCAAGTGCATAACATGCAGGTGCATTTAATGTGCGTACATCTAGTGTTGATTTTCTGCTATCCTGCGGCCATGACCGGCGTGAAGAGTGAGCATGTGCTCGTGGAGCGGTGGCGGGAGGTCCTCTCCCTGCACGCGCGCACCGCGTGCGAACTCGACCGTGAGCTGAACCCGCACGGGCTCGGCGCGAGTGACTTCGAGGTGCTCGACCTGCTTGCCGAGGGCAATCCCGACGAGGGGGGCTGCACCTACCGTGTCCAGGAGCTCGCGGACCGCGTGCACCTGAGCCAGAGTGCGCTCTCCCGGCTGGTCGGCAGGCTGGAGAAGGACGGCCTCGTCAGCCGGGGCATCTGCAGCGAGGACCGGCGGGGGGTGCAGGTCGCGCTGACCGACGCCGGCCGGGCGCGTCACGAGGAGGCCAAGCCGGTGCAACGGGCCGTTCTGGAACGGATTCTCGGCCAGGCCTGAGGGCTCGGCCGACGCCGGGGGTCTTTCGTTCAGCGGGAGTCGTGCTTCAGGCGGACGTACAACTGCTTGCGGACCCTGGCCACAACCGTTCCGTCGCCGGTGACGACGTCGTTCTCGAACCACACCAGGGCCTTGTCGCCGCCCGCGGTGAGCTCCCTGATCTCCTGGAGCCGGTCCTCGGTCAGCTTGAAGTCCGCGAACACGTCCCCCTTGCCGGGTGAGACGAAGTCGATCTCGGCCGCGCGGTCCCAGACCAGGTAGTCGCGCCCGAGACGGTTCATGACCAGCAGCATCCAGAAGGGGTCGCTCATCGAGAAGAGCGACCCGCCGAAGTGGGTACCCACGTAGTTGCGGTTGAACCGGTGGAGCCGCAGCCGGACCCGGGCCGAACTCCAGTCGTCGGCGATGTGCAGGACGCGGATGCCGGAGAACAGGTAGGGCGGCCACCAGGTGATCGCGCGACGCAGGGTGGCGGGTGTCAGGGAACGTCGTGCCATGCGCCGACGCTAGCACGAGAAGTTACTCGCCGGTAGTTGGAGCGTTCGCCCCGCGCGGGGCGTGCCGACTCAGCCGATCGCCGCGGTGCGCCGCCACAGGTCGATCACGGAGGCATCTCCCGTCACCTGCAACTTCTCGTACGCGCCCCGGTTCCAGAGGGTGAGGTAGAGCTCCTCGGCGGTGCCGCTCACCGTGCAGTCAGCCGCGCCCGGCGCGGGCCGCTCGACGACCAGGGGATCGGCCGACAGGCGCGCGAGCCAGTCGTCCCGCGCGGCGTCGGTGTCCGTCGCGCGCACGCGCAGTGTCCTGGGCGTCCCGCTGCGGACCCGGCTCCGCGGCCGTACGTGAAAACCCGCGAGCAACTCATCGACCCCGTCGGCCGCGAAATCCGGATCCATCGGGGACGGGGCCCGGCCCAGGGCCAGTTCCGCGTCCACCCGGTGGATCGCCGTCTCGTGCGCCTGACGCCGCGCCCAGAAGGCCCGCGGCGAGGGGGCCTTGAGGAAGTGCCAGCAGTCCAGGTCGGCAGGCGCCGCGTCAAGGGCCGCGACCAGTGCCCGGTGGCCCTCGCGGAACCAGGGGAGCAGCGAGGCGTCACCCTCCGGGACCTCGGCCTCGATGGGCTCCGGCCGCCGACGTCCCTCCGCGACGAAACGGGTCGCCCAGCGGTGCACGACCCCTTGATGGCGGACCAGTTCGCGTACGCGCCAGCCGGGGCAGGACGGCACCTCGGTGTCGAGCCCGGCCGCTTCCGCCGCGTCGCCGAGCAGTCCTCCGTCGCGTCGCAGCACCTCGATGAACTCGGCTGTCTCCATGCAACGATTGTGGCAGCAGGCACTGACAGGCGGGCCCGCACCGGCGCTGCGCACATGGCGGCACGGCGCCGAGGACCGCCGGCGCAGCGGCCGCCGCCATCGACGCCATCCGGCCTCTACGGCCGTGGGCGGCTTCGGCCGGCCCGAGACCGGACCGCCGATGGCCTCGACGGGCGACCGGGACACGGGCGTCACGGCAAGGTGAGCAGGACGAGTGGTCCCAGACCGGGCGGCGGCGGCCCGGAGCCCTCAGGGGACGGGCATGTTCCCTCCGACTGCCAGGCGGCCCACGGGGAACCGCCCGCCATGGCGCTCCCCGTACGCGGGGAGCCCCGAGGCGGCGCGTCAGGCTCCGGCGGCCAGGGACGAATTGCGGGTCGTGTGCGCGACCGCGGCGGCCACCGCCGCCAGAGCGGCGACCGTGGTCAGCGCGACCGGCAGCCCGAAGGCGTCGGCGAGGAAACCGATGGTGGGCGGCCCGAGCAGGAAGCCCGCGTACCCCAGGGTGGAGGCGGTGGCCACACCACCGGGGCCGCCGAGGGCGCCGGCCCGGCCGATGGCCACGGGGAAGACGTTGGCGAGCCCGAGCCCGGTGAGCGCGAAGCCGGTCAGGACGAGCCAGGCCGCGGGGCCGAACGCCCCCAGCAGCATCCCGGCGCACGCCGTCAGCCCGCCCAGCACAACCGCCCGGGTCGGGCCGAACCGCAGCAGAAGGGCGGTGCCGGAGAGCCGTCCGACGGTCATCGCGAGGGCGACGGCGGCGTATCCGGCGGCCGCGAGCGCCGGGCCGGTGTGCAGGTCCTCCTGCAGGTGGAGCGGACCCCATTCGGTCAGCGCGCCCTCGCCGTAGGCGGTGCACAGCGCGATCAGCCCGAAGACGGCCACCGTCCGCCGGGCGCCGCCGGGACGCGCCGTGCCGTGGGCGCCCTCCCCGGTGACGGCCGAGGGGGCCGCGGGCTCCGAGGGACGGGGGACCGGGTACCTGAGCAGGAGCCGCCCGAGCAGCGCGGTGAACACGAGCCCGAACACCGCGACGCCGACGAGGTGCTGCGCAGGCGTCAGCCGTGCCGCCAGCGGTCCGCCGACGCCGGCCCCGACGAGTCCGCCGAGGCTGTACGCCGCGTGGAAACCGGGCATGATGGGGCGCCGCAGCGCGGTCACCAGGTCGACGGCGACGCTGTTCATCGCGACGTTCATGCCGCCGAAGCCCACGCCGAGCAGGAGCAGCACGAGACCGAGGGCGAGGGGGGAGTGGGTGAACGGAGGCAGCGCGACGCTCAGTGACAGGACGGCACCGGTGCCGATGGTCACCTGCCGGGCCCCGAAGCGCCGGCACAGCCGCCCGCTGGGGATCATGGTGGCGACCGCACCCGCCGACACGCCGAGCAGCGCGAGGCCGAGCGCTCCCGCCGAGGCGCCGACCTGCTCCTTGACGGCGGGAATGCGAACGACCCAGCCGGCGAAGACGAATCCGTCGAGGGCGAAGAACGCGGTGAGGGCGACACGGAGGCGCCGCAATGGCAGCGGCGGACTTGCGCGATCTTGCTGCGCGAGTACGCTCCGTATTTTGTTTAGGCTCGGCACAAAGTGAGAATAGGACTGTGACCCAGACTCGGACAAGGTTGGAGCGGGGCCGCGGTGCGCTCGGTCCCGCGCTCGCGCTCGTGCACACCGGGCGTGCCCCCACCCGCGCCGTGCTCACCGCCGAACTCGGCGTGACGCGGGCGACCGCGGGGGCCGTCGCCGCCGAACTGGAGGCACTGCGTCTGATCCGTGTCGACACCCGGCCGGGCGGACCCGCCGGCACGCAGGGCCGGCCCTCCCACCGGCTCGCCGTCAACCCCGAGGGACCCGTCGTCCTCGCCGCGCAGATCCACGCCGACGGATTCCGCGCCGCCCTGGTCGGCCTCGGCGGCCACATCCTCGCGTCCACGCCGGTCACCATGACCGTGCCCGCGGACCCCGCCCGGGTCCTCGGCGCCGTCGTCGAGGCCGGGGCGGAGCTGCTGCGCGCCTCCGGCCGGGCGTGCGCGGGCGCCGGTCTCGCCGTGCCCTCCGCCGTCGCCGAGCCGGAGGGTGCCGCGCTCAACCCCCTGCACCTCGCGTGGCCCGCGGGCGCGCCCGTGCTGGACATCTTCCGTGAACAGATCGAGCGATCCGGCATCATCGCCCCCAACGGGGCGCCGCCGCCGAGCTTCGTCGGCAACGACGTCAACGTCGCCGCGCTCGCCGAGCACCGGCACGGCGCCGGCCAGGGAGCCGAGCACCTGCTGGTCGTCGCCACCGGCCACCGCGGCGTGGGCGGCGCCCTCGTCCTGCACGGCAGGCTGCACACCGGCAGTGCCGGACTCGCCCTCGAGGTCGGTCACCTCACCGTCAACCCCGAGGGCCGCCCCTGCCATTGCGGCAGCCGCGGCTGCCTCGACGTCGAGGTGGACCCCCTGGCCTTCCTGGAGGCCGCCGGCCGCGTCCCCGGCCCCGAGGGCTCGCTGCCCGACCAGTGCCGTGCCCTGCTCCGCGAGGAGTACGACGACCCCGCGGTCCGCCGCGCCGCCGACCGCCTCATCGACCACCTCGGTCAGGGACTGGCGGGACTGGTCAACGTTCTCAACCCCGACCGGATCCTGCTCGGCGGCCTGCACCGCTGGCTGCTCGACGCGGCCCCCGAGCGGTTGCGCGCCGTCGTCGCCGAACGCAGCCTGTGGGGGCGCAGCGGCGCCATCCCGCTGCTCGCCTGCGCGCTGGACCACAACAGCCTCGTCGGGGCCGCCGAACTGGCCTGGCAGCCCGTCCTGGACGACCCGCTCACTGCGCTCGGCGCCTAAGGGCTCGGGGCCGCCGGCAGGCGTCAGAACAGTGGCTCCGGCGGTTCGGTGGCCTGCGGCAGAGCTCTGGTGGGCGGCGCCGGCAGGCCCTCCGCCGACGCGGTGAGCGGCCACCCCTGCACCAGGTGCGTGTCGAGCAGCAGGACACCGCCGGCCGGGCCGGCGGTGCGGAGGTAGAGGTCGCCTCCGGCCACCGCCACCACGGTGCCGCCCAGGGCGGTGCCCGGGGCGAGCCGGGTCACCGTGGCGCCGGCCTGCGGCGCGTCGGGCTCCAGGCCGAACACCGCCGCATGATCGACGGGTTGGAACCCGGTGGCGGTCAGCGTGTCCCGCCAGTCGGGGACGGCCGCCGCCGCCTCGTGGAGGGCCCGCAGCTCGGCCGATCGCGCGGGCGCGGGAGGCAGCGCGGCGCGGGCGGCGCGCTTCGCGGACGTCGCCACCCGGTCCGGGACACCCAGCACCGTCCCGAGGACCGACTCGGCACGACGCGCGGCCATCAGCGGGCCCCGGCCGAGGAACGTGAAGCAGATCGCGGCCTGTTCGAGCAGCCGCGCACTGCCCCGCTCGGCCGCCGTGATGCCGACCTTGCCCAGACCCGGACCGAACCAGGCCAGGTACACCGCGAAGGGGCGCGGGTCGTCCAGCCGCGTGTCCGCGGCCACGGACCTGGAGCGGTCCAGCGCCGCGCACTGCGCGCACTGGTCACTGCGGGACTGCGCCCGCAGTTCGCGGGCCTGCGGGCACGGAGTCCAGCGCCCCGAACGCCACACGCCCACGCACTGCCGCACCGCGCCCGGCTGCACGGCCAGCGCAAGAGGGTCGCCGAGGCGCACGGGACTGCGCCGGTCGCCGTGGCGCGGGTGCCACCAGGTCCACACCGGACCCCCGGACACCCATCGCAGACCTGTGCATCGCCACATGATCCGCATGCTAGGCGCAGGCACCGACAGCGGCCGTACTCCCCGGGTGGTATCCGCGGTGCCGCTGGCCGTAGGACGACCGGCGGGCCCGCACGGACCAGTCTCGTGGTGTCGGGAAACTCGGGAAACACGGCATCACCAAGGAGACGCCTCGCGATGGACGCCACCGCACTGACCCCGCTCGCCGACCACTGGGACGGGGGGCCCGGCCCCTGGATGCTGTTCTTCCCGCTGATCTGGGCCGCCGTCATCGGGGGCGTCGCATTCGTGCTGCGCCGCACCGGGTGGCGGCGTGGCCCCGGCCGCGGCCCCTGGCACGCCCGGGCCGCGATCGGCGAGCACTCGCCGATCGCGGTACTGGGCCGCCGCTTCGCCGCGGGCGAGATCGACGAGGACGAGTACTGGCGCCGGCTGTCCGTCCTGGACGAGCAGTTCGGCCGCTTCTCCAAGGGCGGGGAGTGATGACCGCCGCCCGCGTCGTCGACGCCGTCAAGACCTATGGGGCGGCCGACGCCCGGATGCGCGCCTGGACGGGGTCACGGCGCTTCGGACGGCGCGGGCACCAGCGCCTTCGCGGTGCCGCCCGTCCAGCTCGCGGGGGTCGTGCTGGTCGGCCTCGTCGCCGGGGTCCTGGCATGATGGCGCCCGGCCCGCCGCGCGCCGCCTGGACGTACGGGAGGGCCATCGCCGCGGAATGACTCCGCCGACGACGGCCCGGAGGGCCACGGCCGCCGTGCCCCTCCGGGGGTGCGGCGGCCGCGCGTCAGACCAGAACCGGTTCGGCCGCGGCCGGGACCAGGCGATCGAGCACCGGGGGCCAGGCCTCCGGCGTCTCGGGAAGCACCGGCAGCGTCCGCGGGGCGAGCTTGCGGACGACGGCCGCCGACACCTGCTCGGTCATCGTCCTGGACGAGACCGTGGCCTCGGCCCGGAGCGTGAACCACACGACCTTTCCACCGTCGTTGAGGGTCTCGGTGCCCCAGCTGTCGCTCATCGACACGACCATGGCGAGGCCGCGGCCGCAGGTGGCCAGGGGCTCGAACTCGCGGACCCGCGGCAGGCGCGGATCGTTGTCCGAGACGGCGACGGTGAGCCAGCCGGAGGCGAAGCTCAGCTCGACGGAACAGCGCTTGTCCGGCCGGGCGTGCCGGTGGACGTTGCCGAGCAGTTCGGTGATACCCAGCAGAGTGGGGTCGATCAGGGGGTCCAGCCGCCAGTACCGCAGCTGAGCGGCGACGATTCGGCGTACCTGCTGGATCCGGGACGGCAGTGCCTCAAGTTCCAGAGCACACTGCCGCTTACTGCCTTCTGAGCTGATCACGGCTGCGACTCCCTCCGCGGTGAGGGCGCCCCTGTGATCGGGGCATGCCCCGCCCGCATGGAATGGGAACACCTTTGCGGGATTGCTGTGAGTGACTGCTGCAGAGACTCCGTGACGCCACTCAAGGATCACCCCGATGGATGCTTACCGCAACTCCGCGAACGCGGAGAGTGCCGTTCCGTTCGTCTCAGCGGCGCACGACCCGCTCCCGGGCCGTGCGCAGCGCTTCCAGGAAGCGGCCCGCCGACGCCGCGCCCTGCGTGCGTAGCGTCAGCAGGTAGCCGGTGCCGTTGAGCCGTGTCAAAGTGCGGCGCCGCACCGCGAAACGCGGGGTCAGGGCGTGGACTTCCTCCACAGGCGCGCTGTCGATCTCCCGTCCGCGGCTGGTGAGCAGCACCAGACGGCCGTCCTGGATCAGGACCTGCCCGCCCCGGGTGAGCGACCGCAGCCGCCGCCCGATCCGCACCCCTGTGGCGGTGAACTCCGCTTCGGCCACGGTGCATCCCCTCCTTCGTCCGCTCGCAGTCTGCCCGCTCCGGGGGGCGCCGCACCAGCGTCCGCCTATGATCGGGACACAGGCGCGAACGGAAGGCGGCGCAGGTGAGCAGCAGCGAGAAGGGTGATCGCGAAGACCGTACGAGGACGCCGGAGGCCATGGCCACCATCGACGTGGACCGGACCGACCCGGACTACCGAGGGTGGCTCAAAGAGGCCGTGCGCAAGGTCCAGGCGGACGCCAACCGCTCCGCCGACACGCACCTGTTGCGCTTCCCGCTCCCCGACGCCTGGGGCATCGACCTATACCTGAAGGACGAGTCGACCCACCCGACCGGCAGCCTCAAGCACCGCCTCGCCCGCTCGCTCTTCCTCTACGGCCTGTGCAACGGCTGGATCCGGCCGGGCAAGCCCGTCATCGAGGCCTCCAGCGGCTCGACCGCGGTGTCCGAGGCGTACTTCGCCGCCCTGATCGGCGTGCCGTTCATCGCCGTCATCCCGCGCACCACCAGCTGGGAGAAGCAGCGGCTGATCGAGTTCCACGGCGGCCGGTGCCACCTGGTGGACGACCCGCGGACGGTCTACGAAGTCTCGGCCCGCCTCGCGCAGGAGACCGGCGGGCACTACATGGACCAGTTCACCTACGCCGAGCGCGCCACCGACTGGCGCGGCAACAACAACATCGCCGAGTCGATCTACCAGCAACTGCGCCTGGAGCGGAACCCCTGTCCCGCGTGGATCGTGGCGACCGCGGGCACCGGCGGCACGTCGGCCACGATCGCCCGCTACGTCCACTACCTGCAGTACGACACCCTGGTGTGCGTCGCGGACCCGGAGAACTCGGTGTTCTTCGACGGCTGGGTGAGCGGCGACGACTCCGTGTGCTGCGACCGGGGTTCACGGATCGAGGGCATCGGCCGCCCCAGGGTGGAGCCGAGCTTCGTGCCCGGTGCCATAGACCGGATGATGAAGGTGCCGGACGCGGCGTCCGTGGCGGCGGTCCGTGCCCTGGAGGCGGCCATCGGGCGCAAGGCCGGGGGGTCGACGGGCACCGGCCTGTGGAGCGCCTTCAGGATCGTCTCGGAGATGGTCGCGGCGGGCCGCACGGGCAGTGTCGTCACCTTGCTGTGCGACCCTGGCGACCGGTACCTCGACAAGTACTATTCCGATGCCTGGGTCGCCGAACAGGGCCTGGACATCGCGCCGTACGCCGTCACCATCGACGCCTTCCTGAGGTCGGGGAGCTGGCCGGACTGACTGACCCGGTCCGTCCGTTCCGTTCTGTTACGTCGCGGTCACCCGGGGTCCGCCGGAGTACCGGCTTCCCTTCTCCGGGCGCTCTTAGCGTCCCGATATGACGATCTCTCAAGTGGCGCCTCCGGCGGTCGCGCCGCCGCCCCCCGTGCCCGGTGCCCCCGCGCCGCCGGCGGGCCGGGCGCCGGTACCGCCCGTCCGGGAGCGGCGACGGCGTATGCCGCCCCCGGCGCGGCTGGCCGTCCAGGCGACCGCCGCACTGGTCGCCGTCCTCGCCCTGTGCCTCGCCGCGGTCATCGGGGCGGTCACCGTCCGGTCGGACGCCGAGCAGCTGCGCGACACCTCCGCGCACCGCGCCGCCGTCGCAGCCGAACTCCGCTTCGCCCTGGCCGACCTGGACGCCCAGCGCGCCAACCAACTGGTGCCCGGCCACGCGGTCGACGACCCCGAAGTGTCGGTCGGCAACCGCCTCCTCGCGCTCATCACCGCGCAGCAGCGCCGTGCCCAGGTCAGCGACCTCCTCCGGCAGCTGGGCGGCGACGAGGCCCATGCCGCGCAGGTGCGCGGCATCCTCGACCTGCTCGGACGCTACGACGAGGCCAGCGGGCGCGCCGCCTACGTCGACGAACAGCACCATGACCGGGCCGCGGGCCACCCACCGGCGGCCGCCGTCGCGTTCTCCGCCGAGGCGGGCGACATCATGCACAGCCACCTGCTGCCCAAGCTCGCGGCCCTGGCGGAGGACTACGACGCCCAGGCCACCATGGCGTCGCGCACCGCGCGGGACGCCGCCGTGCGTTCGGCCGTGGCCGTCGGCATCCTCGGCCTGGTGGCCGTCGCCGTACTCCTATGGTGGCAGCGGGACCTGACGCGCCGGTACCGCCGGATCCTGAACCCGGCGCTGGTCGCCGCCACGGCCGCGGCGCTCGGGGTCACCCTCGCCGGTGTGGTCTCCTTCACCGGCGCCGCCGCCGACCTCGAGGCCGGCACCCGGGACGGGCTGCGCCCCTGGTCCCGGCTCGCACAGGCACGCGCGGTGGCGGCGGACGCCGCCGCCACACAGAGCCGCTGGTTCGTGGGCGGCGCCGAGCCGCAGCAGCGCGCCGAACTCGACGCGCTCAACCGGAGGCTGGACGGTCTGCTCGCCCCCGGCGGCTGGGCCGCGGCGGACGAGCGCCCCGTGTATGCCGACGTCAACGAGCGCTACGGGCACTTCCGCACCGACGACCGCAGGCTCGTCGAGCTGATGGCCGCCGAGCGGGTCGACCAGGCGGCCGTGGTGCTCACGGACGTCGGGCGCGGCGAGGTGGGGTTCGACTTCTGGGACTTCGCGACGACCCTGGAGGTCCTCGCCCAGGACCAGCTGGCCGACTTCCACGCCCGCACGGATGCCGCGCACTCCGCGCTCGACGGCTGGCCCGTCGTTCCCCCGGTTGTCCTCGGCATCGCCGCGGCCCTTGTCGTGGTGGGTGTGCGGCCGCGGCTCGCGGAGTACCGGTGAGGTAGGAGAACGGTGCCGGCGGGGCTTGTCGGGAAACTGTGTTCGGCTATAGAAAGTCCTGTCAGCCCGATCTTGTGAAAGAGCCTCCGGTGACCACCACCCCGCCGCCCCCCGACGACCCCTCAGTGCCCGACGACGTCTGGGCCCGGTTCATGCAGGACACCGAGGCGGAGATCCGGGCGTCGGCGCCCAAGGAACCCTCCGCGCGGGCCCGCATGGTCACCGAACGGCTGCGGCGGCAGGACGAGGAGGCGGCGCGCCGCGCCAAGCGCCGGGGGCGCGGGACCCCGCTGCCCGCCCGGCCCGAGGGCTGGCGCACCGGCCCCGCCGTCTACGAGGTCGAGGAACGCGGCTCCCGGCGCCGCAGGTGGCTCGGACTGGCCGGCGTCCTCGTCGCGGCAGGGGTGCTGCTGTTCGCTCTCAACCCGGGCTGGGCGCTGGACGCGCTGCGTGGCAGCGGCGGCGGCAGCGCGGATCCGGAACCCACGCCGCTCCCCGTGGAGACGGCGAAGCCGACGGGCGCCCCGTCGCAGGAGGCGTTCCCCGACACGCCCACGCTCAAGGACCCCTTCGCAGGCTCCCCGGCGAAGCGGTACGCCGACGGCGCCGAGGGGATCGTCCCGCCGAAGGCGCGGCCGGCCGGCTGGATGACGTCGGCGCAGGTGACGGCGGCCCTGAAGAAGGTCAAGGCGTACCTGGTCGACACCAACCTCGACCCGGCGACGCTGCGGGGCGAACGGCCGGACGACGCCCTGGGGATGCTCGACCCGAGCCAGCGAGAGCTGCGCTCCCGGTTCGAGACGGCCTTCCGCAAGCCGACCGAGAAGAACGACCCGCTCCGGCTCGCGGTACGCTTCAAGCCCTCAGAAGTCGTCCTGGCCGGGGACGTGGTCAAGACCCGCGGCCGGATGACCTTCACGAAGGGCAAGGACCGCGCCGTCGTCGTGCACGCCGACTACACCTTCGTGTACCCCGTGGTGAAGGCGGAGCCGGAATCCACCGAGGTCGCCCGGACGATCATCCGCCGCATCCTGGACGTGGAGTTCCCGGACCCGTCCCGCTACCGGGTGACGCCGGGCAAGTTCGCGATCACCCGCTACGACGACGACGTCGCCAACTCGGCCTGCTTCGTCCACGACGGCTGGCTCCACCCGCAGTTCGCCTCCGACGCCTCGTCGGGTGACGACGCGGGCCGGTCGGGACCCACCGTGGATCCCTACGACCGCAGCAGGGACCTCAAGGCCGAACGGTCCCGGTTCGAGGGCTGCGGCACGGTCTCCCGCACCTGAGGCCTGCGGCCCTGCTCGGGAGGCCGGCCGGCGGTCCAGCGCGCGGACCGCGGAACCGGAAGACAGGCCGAGGCCCGGGTGTGGGACGGGAGCAGGAAGGTGCGCGGGGGCGGTGGACCGTCGGCGGTGAAGGTCCAGCGCACACGGGGTGCAACCGGCCGGGGGAGAGCGCCCACTCCTCCGGCAGGGCGCGCAGGCCCGGGGCGTTGGTGGCATCGACGCGGTGGGCGAAGCGCCGCGGGGGCTCGTCGGCGGGCACGGTCTTGGTCGGTCGGGACGGCGGCCGTGACGGCGGCCGTGACGGCGCCGAACCACGCCGTCCAGCACTCGGTTTCCTTGGCGAGCGCGGCGTGGACGGCGTCGGGCGGTGCCGTGACATCGGCGGCGGAGGCGAGGCGGTGCGGCGCCGTGGTGAGGAATCCCAGGCCGATTCGGCGTGTGGGGCGCACCGCGCGCGTCATGGGAGGGCAGTTGACGTCTCGTCAGTTGTCTGCGTGACCCTCGCCGGGAGCTCCGCCCGGCTCCGCGTCCCCTGGCTCGCCGGCGACGATCAGGTCCGACAGGTGCTCGGCGATCTCCGCCCGGAGCACCTCGGGGATGCCCGCGTCCGTGACGAGGGTGTCCACGTCCTCCAGCGAGGCGAAGGAGCTCAGGCCCACGGTGCCCCACTTGGTGTGGTCGGCGATGACGACCACCCGGCGGGCGGAGCGGACGAAGCGCCGGTTGGTCTCCGCCTCGGCGAGGTTGGGGGTGGACAGGCCCGCCTCGACCGAGATCCCGTGGACGCCGAGGAAGAGCAGGTCGAAGTGGAGCGAGCCGATCGCCCGGTCCGCGACGGGGCCGACGAGGGAGTCCGAGGGGGTGCGCACACCGCCGGTGAGGACGACGGTCGCGGCGCCCTCGCGGCCGCCGGCCGCGCCGCGGGCCGCGAAGTGGAAGACGTCGGCGACGCGCACGGAGTTGGTGACCACGGTGAGGTCGGGCACGTCGAGCAGGTGGCGGGCGAGGGCGTACGTCGTCGTGCCGCCGGTGAGCGCGATCGCGCTGCCGGGGGTGACCAGACGCGCGGCGGCGCGGGCGATGGCCTCCTTGGCCCCGGGTTCCAGGCCCGCCTTCGCCTCGAAGCCCGGTTCGTGGCTGCTGGCCGGGGCGACCGGCACGGCGCCGCCGTGGACCTTCTCGACCACGCCCTGACGGGCGAGCGCGTCGAGGTCGCGGCGCACGGTCATGTCCGACACGTTCAGCTTCCGGGTCAGCTCGTTGACCCGGACCCCGCCGCGCCGCCGGACCTCGTCCAGGATCAGCGCACGCCGCTGTTCCGCGAGCAGGTTCTGGTTGTCGCTCACCCGAGGTCCCGTCCCATCCTCTGATGTGATCCCGATGCTGCCCGGACCGGCAGTCTCGCCATCCTTCCACGACCTCCCCCGCCGGACAGGGGGTGAAGGGCGCGGGGTGACCGGTCCCACAAGCACCGCCTGTGACACGTTCGGGTGGCATTCGTGAACACCTCTGTCCAGTACTGGTACGCGTGCCCGATTCTGAATACGCGCGATGCCGTACGCGCGCCACGGGGAAAGTACGGGAGGCGATCGCGATGCGGTCGGATACGGTACGGACGGAGCTGTCGCTCGAGTTGCTGGTCCACGGCGTCGGCGGGACGACGCCGCAGACGATGCTCAACGACCCGCGCGTCACGCGCGTCTGCGGTGACGACACCGCCGGGATCTACCGGCGTGCCGAGGACGCCGACGCGGAGCGCCGTCCGCGGGAGTACGGCGAGAGCCCGGTGCCCGACGCCTACTCATGGTGCAATCTGACGTCCGGGGACGGCAGCCGTGCGCTGTGGCTGCTCCTGCTCCCCTTCATGGTGGCCAACCTGGCCCACTGGATGCGGCCGCCGGTCTCCCGCCCGGGACTTGACCGTGCGTACGACGTGCTGGTGCGGCTGCTGGCGCTGTCGCTGACGGTGCTACTGGTGGCGGCGGCCTGCGAGGTCGCGATGGACCTGGTGGCCTGGCAGTGCGCGGGCAACGCGGCCTGCGCGGGCGGGAAGAGCCGGCTCTCCTTCCTCGCCGCCGGCGAGCCGGGGCGCCGGATCGCCGCCGGGGCCGCGCTGCCCGTCGGGCTGACCCTGCTGCTGTGGTGGCTCTCCCGGCGCACCTGGTACGCCTACGAGTCCCAGCGGCCGCTGCCCGGCCCGCAGCCGGACGAGCGGGAGGGCCCGGAGGTCACACCGCTGGCCCGGCGCGGCTTCTGGTACGGGCGGCGGCTGGTCGCCCGGCTCCGTGCGGCCCACACGGCGGCCGGGCTGCTCACGGTCGCGGTCGCCCTGGTCGTTCCGCCGCTGGAACGGGACATCGATGTCGGGGGAATCGGGATACTCGCCGCGGTCGGCTGGCTGCTGACGGGCGTACTGGCCGGGTTGACGATCGCGGTGATCGCCGTGACCTGCGGCATGGGACGCAGCGAGCACGCGCCGGACGAGGCCCTGGATCCGCGGCTGGCCCGCGCGATGCTCGGCGGGACGGCCGCAGCCCTGCTCGCCACGGCCGGATACGCCTGCTGGCACCGCCAGGGATGGAACGCCGGTGGGCGGCTGCCGGCCGGGGAGGCCTTCGGCTGGCTCGCCCTGGTGCAGGGGCTGTTGCTCGTGATGCTCGCGTGCGTCGCCCATCTGATGCACTGCTCCGGCGGCGGCCGGGCTGAGCTGCGCGGTCTCGGGGGGCCGGCGATCGCCCTGCTCGCGTGCTCGCTCGGCGGAGTGCTCACCGGAGGGATCGCGCAGCGGGTCGCGGACTGGCTGGACCGCGGCGCCACGCCGGGCAGCGGCGGCGCCGTCGCCGGGCCGCCGGTGCTGCTGTCCTGGCAGGCCTCGGCGATCCCGGTCCTGCTGCTGGTGCTGGCCGTGGTGGTCGTCGTGCGCGGCAGGAGACTGCTGCGCCGGACCCGGGCGCTGGTGCCGAAGGTGGAGTCGGACTATCCGGGAGAGGAGCACGATCCGCCGCGCAGCCGCCAGATCGCCATGGCCCGGGCCAGAGCCGAACTCACCGATCAGGCGGCACTGTTCATCGGGGTCATCGGGGCCGTGGCCTTCCTGCTGGGCGCGGGGGCGCTCGCCGGGGCCTGGCTGAGCGGCGCCGTCCCCGGGCGGGCCGGGGCCGGTGCGCCCGGATGGCTGCGCACGGTCGCGGAGACGGCCCAGGGCCTCGGCTCCTGGCTGGTCGGCGCCGGAGTGGTCGCCCTGATCGCGCTCGGGCGCCGGGCCTACCGCGACGCCGGGGCGCGCCGCACCGTCGGCATCCTCTGGGACGTCGGCACGTTCTGGCCGCGCGCCGCCCACCCCTTCGCCCCGCCCTGCTACGCCGAGCGCGCCGTGCCCGACCTGACCTGGCGCATGACGACCTGGACGCGAGCGCACCGCGGCCGGATCATCCTCTCCGGACACTCCCAGGGGAGCGTCCTGGCCGCGGCGGCCGTCTGGCAACTGGATCCGGCGACCCGGGCACGGATCGCCCTGCTCACCTACGGCTCGCCGCTGGGCCGCTTGTACGGGCGCTGGTTCCCCGCCTACTTCGGGCCTCCCGCGCTGACCTCGCTCCACGGCGAGCTGCACGCCTGGCGCAACCTGTGGCGCCGTACGGATCCGATCGGCGGCCCGGTGCACCTCGACGAGCCCGGCCCACCGGTCGACCGCGCGCCGCTGCCCGATCCGGCGGCGTACGGACGAACGGAGGAACACCCGCTGCCCGCGCCCCTGCTGACCCACTTCGACTACCAGGCCGATCCGGCCTTCGCGGCCGAGCGCGGTGCGCTGCTCGGCTGGCTGTACCGGAACACGGAGGGGACGCTGCCCCCGCAGGGTCAGGGCAACGGGGGAAGATCCTCCGGGTAGAGCAGCTGAAGCTCCTCGTGGCTGGGCTCGCTGATCCTGGCGAGCCGGCCCGCGTGGCGCTCGACCATGGCCTCGAAGGTCTGCCGCGCGGTGCGGCCGTTGCCGAAGGCGGGGCCCTTGGGGATCGCGGTGAAGTACTTGTAGAGCGCCTCGCCGGTGTCCTCGGACAGCTGGTACTCATGCTCCTCGGCCTGGGCCCGCACGATCCGCAGCAGCTCGACGGGGGTGTAGTCGTCGAAGGTGATGGTCCGCGAGAACCTGGAGGCAACACCGGGGTTGGCGGACAGGAAGTGCTCCATCTCCGCGGTGTAGCCGGCGACGATCACCACGACGGCCTCGCGGTGGTCCTCCATCAGCTTCACCAGGGTGTCGATCGCCTCCCGTCCGAAGTCCCGGCCCGAGTCCTCGGGTGCGAGGGCGTACGCCTCGTCGATGAAGAGCACCCCGCCGCGGGCGCGCTCGAAGGCCTCCTGGGTGCGGATGGCGGTGGAGCCGATGTGCTCGCCCACCAGGTCGACGCGGGCCACCTCCACCAGGTGGCCGCGCTCCAGCACGCCCAGGGTGGCCAGGATCTCGCCGTAGAGCCGGGCGACGGTCGTCTTGCCCGTGCCGGGGGAGCCGGTGAAGACCAGGTGGCGGCGCGGGGAGGGGGCCTTGAGGCCGGCCTCGCGGCGTCTGCGGCCCACCGCGATGAGGTCGATCAGGGAGCGCACCTCGCGCTTGACGTTCTCCAGGCCCACCAACGCGTCGAGTTCGGCCAGCACCTCGTCCGAGGGACGGGTGTCCCCGGCCGGGGCCGGGGCCGGCGCGGGCGGGGGCTCGGCGGTGCCGGTCGGCATCACGGGCAGTCCCCCGAGCAGCCCGAACGACGCGGTCGCGGGCCGCCGTTCGCCCGCCGGAGCCGGCACGCCCGAGGGCTCCGGCACGGTGCGCCGCTCACCGCTCTGGTCCCCGGTGCAGTCCACCGTCACCGGGCCCGGCTCGGCGAACTCGTAGCCGCCGCGCCCACAGCGCTCGGTGCGGCAGCGGGTGAGCGCGGAGCGGCAGCCGTCGATGATGTGGAAGCCGTATCCCCGGCTGCCCGTGACCCGGCAGCCGGTGAAGGTCCCGCGGCCGCCCGCGGAGACGTAGAACCCGGCCTCGGCCGGGTTGGTGACGACGCAGCGTTCCAGTGTGGGGTCGGCGCCCTTGGTGACGATGACACCGGTCGCCGTGTCGTCGATGGTGCAGGCGCAGAGTGCGCCGCCGCTGCCGTGGTCGCGGAACCAGGCGCCGGTGGAGGCCTCGCGGATGCGGCAGTCGTCGAGCTGCACGGTGGCGCCGTCGCTGACCGAGACCGCGGTGTTGCGGACCTGGGAGATGTCGCTGTCGACGACGTCGGCGCGCGAGCCCCGGTCGAGCACGAACAGGGCGTCGGGCACGTCGTGCACGCGGCATGAGTCGAGGACGGCGGCCGCCCCGTCGCTGACCCAGACCGCCGGGTAGTCGCCCTGGCTGTCGTGGATCTCGCACTGGTTGGCGTCCACCCGGGTGCCCGGGTCCCACACCGACAGGCCGTTGCGGCCGAAGCGCCGCACCGTGGTGCGGGTGAGGGTCAGCACCGAACGGGACCGCAGATCCACGGCGTTCTCGGGGATGTCGTGGATGTCGCAGTCGGAGAGGGTCAGGACCGCGTCGGTGTCCAGGGTGATGCCGTCGCCGGTGGTGCGGTGTACCTGGCACTCGGTCAGATGGCCGGTGGCGCGGGAGGCGACCTGTACGCCGGCGCCCTTGACCTCGTACACCTCGCAGCCGACCGCCTCGGCCACGGTGCCCTCGCCGGTGAGGGCGAGCCCCGCGCCGGAGGCGTTGTGGACCCGGCAGCGTTCCAGCCGTGGGGAGGAGCCGCCGCGCACCGAGATGCCGGTCTGGCCCGCGGCCACCACCTCGCAGTCCTCGAACAGGCCGCCCGCGGCCTCCAGGACGCTGATCCCGAGTCCGGCCGGGTTGTCCACGGTGCAGCGGCGCACGGTCGGCCGCGCCCCGTCACGGACCTCTATGCCCACCGCGGAACGGGTGCTGACCCGCAGCCCGGTGAGTTCGGGCGAGGCCCCCTCGACCAGCAGGGCCGCGGCGGAGGTGTCCTGGCCCTCGACGGAGAGGTCCTGGACGGTCGCGGCGGCCCGTACGGTCAGCGCGACGCCGGCCGACGGGGCGATCCGCACGGAGCCCGGCCCCTCGGCCGCGCGGAGCGTTATGGCCTTCTCGACGACGAGGTTCTCCCGGTAGGTCCCGGGGTTGACCGAGAGCACATCACCCTCGGTGGCCGCCTCCAGGGCCGCGGCGAGGCTCTCGTACTCTCCTGTGCGGCGGCGCCACCGCGAGCTGCTGGTGTGCGTCACCTGAACCACGCCTTGTGCCATGGAGATGCTCTGCCCCGTCCTCTTGCACTGCGCCGACCTGGGGGCCTCAACGGTAGCGCGCGACGGGCGCGCGCCAGCACCCAGATGCTGATGGATCACCTGATGGATCCGCCCGGATGAGGCCGATCGCGGGTGATCGGGGAGCACCCACCCACGTACCCGGCGTGGTCAGCCGCCCGCCCCGGCCCGGCCCCAGCTCTGCCCGGCCGCGGCCCACTCCCGCTCCCACTCGGCGAGCCTGCGGCGCATCAGCTGCCACATGAGTACCTGTCGCCCCATCAACCCCAGTACGCTCGCGGCGAGGAAGGTGCCGATCCCGGCGAGCATCGCATGCGTGGTGGCGGACCGGGCGTCCAGGGGCGCCGCCACGGGCACGGCACCGGACTTGTCGGTCCACATCGTCACATGGTCGCCCTTGTCGTAGGCGGCGCCCACGCGCACGTGAGCGGTGTGGACCCGGCCGTCCGGAGCTGTCCAGCGGACCAGGGCGTCGCGGCGTTCCTCGCGGACGCGGCCGGACTCGGGGTCGGGATCGGCGGCCTCACGCGGCCCGGCTTTGACGACCACGGCACCGACCTGGGTGCGGGTGGCGTGCTCGACGCCGACGGTGTGCTGGAGGGAGTGGTCCACGGCCAGCCCGGCTGTCAGCCCCGCCGCGGGCGCCCCCAGCACGATGGCGCAGCCGGCCGCGACCCCGGCGCATGCTTCGAACACGTCGGAACGGCGGCGCAGGCTGTTCTTCCGCCACCGCCACCACCGCACGTGCGTGGCCGCCATCGGGCGCACCCCCTTCACCGTCCAAGTGCCGCACGTGGCGCGGCACATGCGCGGCATGGACCGGGCGGGAGAGAGCCATCTCACGCCGGCACCCGTCCGGGGCCCGGGCCGTGCCGCGATCTCGGGACGCGTTCACTCCAAACGGGACAACGCGTCTCCCACCCGGAGTGTTCCGGGTCGTACGGGCACGAGATTCTGTCCGAAAACCAGTCTGCCCCCGAATCTGCGGTGGCGCGCGAGGGTGCGCAGCGGCTCCCGGCCGCGGACCGCGGTGCGCTGGTCCGTTGTCGTCACCACGCAACGCCCGCAGGGCTTCACGACGCGGAATTCGACGTCCCCGATGCGGATCCGCTTCCAATCGTCCTCGGCCCACGCGTCGGTTCCCGCGATGACGGCGTTGGGGCGGAAGCGGTCCATCGGCAGCGGCCCCTCCCCGGGATGGTCGCCCGCGGCGATCAGCGCGTTGAGGGCTTCCAGCGAGGCCTCGGTCGTCACGAGCAGGGGGAAGCCGTCGGCGAAGCTGACGGTCTCACCGGAACGCGCGTACTCGGGGTCGATCGGGCGTCGGCGGCCCGGGTCGTCGAGGTGGACGAGGGTGACTTCTGTCCCCAGATACGTGCCGAACCAGGCGGCGGCCGTGTCTCCCGCGGGCACGGCCTCCACCTTGTCGCCCCATATGTGCACCGGGACCGTCGTGGACGGTTCCGGCGCGGTGATGTCCAGCAATGGCATTCCCGGCGCGGTGAGCAGCAGCCCACCCTCGGGGGACGATTCCGCGCGTGCCAGGGCCAACCGGGGTTGCTCCCGCTGCGTGACGCATCGTCCCGCAGTGTCGGCGAGCATCCACCGGCGGTCTCCGGCGAGCCCCCACGGCTCCACCAGTGCCTCGGACAACCGCTGTCCACCGAGTGACTTGACAGGGTGGACGTGCAGTGCGCTGAGGCGGGGTGTGGGCGTCGGAGTCGTCATTCCGCCATCGTGCCAGGCGGCGCGGTCACCCGTCGGCGGGGACCGGGCCGCCCGCCGGTGTCAGCCGGAGTAGTAGCCCTGGCCGAGGTTGCGCCGCTGGTACGGCTGCTCGTCGTAGCCGGCGGGCGCGGCGGGGCGCGGCGGCGCCGGACGCGGCGCCACGGCGGGGCGCACCTGCTCGTACCCGGCCGGGCCCTGGTACTGCTGCGGGGCCTGCTGTGTCTGGTACCCGCCGTTGAAGGCGGCGGGCCGGGGCGCGGTGGCCTGCTGCGGGATGTAGGGCGCCGGTGCCTGCTGCAGCTGGGGCTGCTGGTAACCGGGCGCCGAGTAGCCGGAGTACGACGGCGTGCTCGGCGCGGAGGCGTGGTGGGAGGGGCCGGGGGGCAGCGCGGGGAGCGCGGCCGGCAGGGCCGGGAGATTGCTGCCGGTGGTCTCGTACGCGGACGGGACGCGGATCGGCGCGATCTGGGGGGTGCCCCGCTCTGCGACCAGGCTGTCGTAGATGGGGGTGTCGGGGAAGAACGGCGACGTGTAGTAGCCACCGCTGTAAGAACCGCGGGGGGAGCTCATAGCCCATAAGTTAAGCCCACGATGTGCTGGTTGGGGAGACCGATTAGCAGGTCATTTCATGTGCAGCGAGTGACGGCTGACCCCTATTGCGAGCGAATCGGAGGAAATCGGTCCAGGGTCGCCGCTCGGATCGCGTAAAGGCGCTGGGCCTGGGGCGTAACCGCTCGTCACGGGGGAACACGGACGGGGGGAAGCACCCGGCGGGGCGGTGTCGGAGAGTGACGGGACCGACACTCTCGCGCACCAACAAGTCACCCGCACGAAGGAGGAACGAGGCGTTTGCGTGACTCGGTCGAACTTCGTCCCGGGAGGCCCCCGATATGCCACAGTGGGCCATGCGCGTCGCCATGCTTTTCGGGCAGGACCGGCCGGCGCGGCCGGAGGAATGGCGCAAGGCCGCTGCGACCGTCGCCGACGTGGTCGACGTGGTGGCCGTCCGCGAGTTGACCTTGCCGGCCGTCCGCGGACTCCCCTACGCCGGTCGGGACCCCGAGCGGCCGCACCATTACCAGGTCGCCGTCCCTCACGGCGGTGCCATGGCGCGCCGCGTCACCGCGGGCCGCGTCGGGGGCGTGCTGCGCCACGAGGCGGCCGAGTGCGGCAGGTTCGATCTCCTCCACGGCCATGTGCCCGGCGCCGGGGAACTGCTGCCCCGGCTCGCACGGACCGTTGGGCTGCCGTACGTGGTCACCGAGGACGACCCGTCCCTGTTCGGGCATCCCACCTGCCCGCTCCCCGGCCTTCCCGCGCGGCGGGCCCGTGCGCGGGTCCACCGCGAGGCCGCCGCGGTCCTGGCCGTCAGCGACGCCCTGCTGCTGCGGCTCGGCGAACTCCGCCTCCCCGGCCGGCACCGTCTGGTCCCGCACCCCGTGTGCCCCGAGGCGCTTCCGCCGGTGCCCGCCCGCACCCGGATCAGCCAGGACCCGGTGCGGGTGGCGGCCGCCGGGCGCTTCGGGCGTCACGAGGGCTGGGAAGTGCTGGTCCACGCCTTCGCCTCCGCGCGGGTCAAGGACCCGCGGCTGCGGCTGGACGTCATCGCCGAGGGGCCCGCCGAACTCCCCGCCGATGTGCGCGAGCTGATACGCAAGTGCGGAGTGGCCCATTTCGTCACGGTGCGCCGGGCTCGCGGCCGCGCCGAGGCGCTGCACACCGTGGCGCACGCCGACCTCTTCCTCGTGGCGAGCCATGTGGAGAGCTTCTGCGTGCGCGCCCTGGACGCGCTCTGCTGCGGTACCCCCGTCGTCGGCACCCGCACCGGAGCACTGCCCGAACTCGTCGGGCACGACGGCGGGGTGCTCGTCGAACCCGGCGACGCCTCCGCCCTCGGCCGGGCGCTCGTGGAGGCCGCCGCCCGGTTGTCCGCCCGCCTGCCCACGGCCCTCGCCGAGCGCACCCGGCGCCGCTACGGCACCGCGGTCGTCGGTGCCCGGCTCGCCGTCGTCTACGCCGAGGCGTCGTCGGGCCGCGGTCGCGTATAGGTGCGGCCCTTCCACGCGGCCCCACGGCCCCGGCCGTGCTGCACCGCCGAGTCGACCGTCATCAGCAGGTAGAGGACCGCCGTGAACGGCAGCAGCAGCGCCGGCCACGGCGGCTGCCGGTAGTAGCGGAGCATCGGCACATAGGTACCGCACATCAGGGCCCACGCCGCAGCGCCCGCCGCGCACAGCGCCCAGTGGCCGGCGAGCGCCCCGCCGATCGCGGCGAGCGGCGGGAGCACGTACACCAGCAGCAGGCCGAGCACCGTGCCGGTGAGGAGGAGCGCGCTGTGCCGCAGCTGCGCGTAGGCGCTCCGCGAGACCATCCGCCACAGCTCGGCGAGGCCGGGGTACGGGCGGACGCTGTCGACCTCGTCGGCCAGGCCCAGCCAGATCCGCCCGCCCGCGCGCTTGACGGCCCGGGCCAGCGCCACGTCGTCGATCACCGCGTGCCGGATCGTGTCGGGCACACCCGCCCGCTCCACCGCCGCGCGGCGGATCAGCACGCATCCGCCGGCGGCCGCGGCGGTCCTGGCCCGCGGCCGGTTCACCCGGCGGAACGGGTAGAGCTGCGCGAAGAAGTAGACGAAGGCCGGGACGACCAGGCGCTCCCAGGCGGTGGCGACCCGCAGCCGCGCCATCTGCGACACCATGTCCAGGTCGGCGCCCTGCGCCGCGGCCACCAGGTGGCGCAGCGAGTCCGGGCCGTGCGCGATGTCGGCGTCCGTCAGCAGCAGGAACTCCGGGCGGCCGGAGGACGTGGCCGCCCCGATGCCGTGCCGCACCGCCCACAACTTCCCCGTCCAGCCCTCCGGGGGAGGAGCCGGGCAGACCACGCGCAGCGGCAGCCCGTCCGCCCGGTGCGCCAGCTCACGCGCCAGTTCCCCAGTGCCGTCGGTGCTGCCGTCGTCCACCAGGAAGACCTCGGCGCGTCCCGGGTAGCGCTGCGCCAGGACGCTCGGCAGGCTCCGCGGCAGCACCTCCGCCTCGTCCCGCGCCGGGACGACCACCGCCACGTCAGGCCACTCCCGCGGCTCCGCCGCGACGGCGGGCATCCGCACGTCCGTCCGCCAGAACAGGCCCTGCGCCAGGAGCAGCCACACCCACGACAGCAACGACCCCACGGTCACCCACGTCAGCCACGTCACTCCCGCAGTGTGCCGCCGCCGCCCCTATGTGCGCGTGATTTCCGCCGGTACGGCCGCGGGGCGGGCCGACAATCGCATCGCGTAAGGTGGTGCCCCGTGAAGATCGCGCTGTTGGACTCCGGTATCGGCCTGCTCGCCGCGGCCGCCGCCATCCGCCGGCTGCGGCCCGACGCGGACCTGGTGCTCTCCTGCGACCCCGACGGCATGCCCTGGGGTCCGCGTACCCCCGAGGACGTCACCGCGCACGCCCTGGCCTGCGCCCTCGCCGCCGCCGAGCACCGTCCGGAAGCGCTGATTGCGGCCTGCAACACCGCGACGGTGCACGCCCTGCCCGCGCTGCGCGCGGCCCTCGAACCCGCGATCCCGGTGATCGGCACCGTCCCGGCGATCAAGCCCGCCGCCGCCGAGGCCCGCAAGGTGGCGATCTGGGCGACCCCGGCGACCACCGGCAGCCCCTATCAGCGCGGGTTGATCGAGGACTTCGGCAACGGCGCAGAGATCACCGAGGTGCCGTGCCCCGGCCTCGCCGACGCCGTCGACCGGGCCGACGAGTCCGCGACCGCCGCCGCCGTCTCCGCCGCGGCCGCGCTCACCCCCTCCGACGTCGAGGCGGTCGTCCTCGGCTGCACTCACTACGAGCTGGTGGCCGACCGCATCCGGGCCGCCCTGGCCGGCCCGGCCCGGCTGTACGGCTCGGCGGACGCCGTCGCCGCCCAGACGCTGCGCCGGATCGGCGCGGAGCCGCTCCCGGACGCGGCACCGACCGGGAGCCTCACGGTGATCCTCAGCGGCCGGGCGGGCACCGTCACGCCCGAGGCGCTGGCCTACGCCGAGGGCCGCTCCCTCGGCGCCGGCGTGGCCACTGCCGCAGCCGAGGCGCGCTGACCCCGCCCCACGCCCTCGGGCGAGGGGCGCCGCCTTGCCGCCGCGTTCCGTCGCTTCCCCTCCGCGCAACGGTGCCAACCGGCCGTGGGATGAGTAGGCTGCGCACTATGACGGACGCGCAGCGTGACGACGCGCGTACATCCCAGGTGTGGACGGGCCACGCGAGCAACCGCTTCCAGTGGCTCCTGGCGGCCGCGGGGGCGGCCTGCCTGGCGCTCGGCATCGAACTCGCCGTGGCCTCGCCCTACACCTCGGGCACGGTGCCGCTGGTCATGTCGGTGGTGGGCTGCATCGCGGCGGGGCTGCTGGTGCTGTTCGGAACCGTCGCGTTCACCCACGTCCGCGTGAACGTGGACCGCGACGGGCTCCAGGTGCGCTGCGGCCACATCGGCGTGCCCCGCCGCCGGATCCGCTGGGAGGAGATCAGCGACGCGCACCTCGCCCCCGTGGTCAGCCCCCGCCACTGGGGCGGCTGGGGGTACCGCTGGCGGCCCGAACAGGGCACCGCGGTCGTGGTCCGCCGCGGGCCCGGTGTCGTGATCGACCTCGGCAACGGCCGGCACTTCACCGTCACCGTGGACGACGCCGAGGGCGCCGTCCGGGCCATCCGCAGCCGGCTGGGCCTGCGCCCGTAGCCCTCGGGGCCGGGGTGCGGCCCCTTCACCGCCGGCGGGCGCTCACGACCAGCGCGCCGCCCCCGTCCGGTCACCGCGGCGCACCTCAAGAGCACGCCCAGCCCCGGGCGCTCGGCCGATGCGGCTCCCTCGGCCCCCCCGTGTCGTCCGCGCCGACGAGCAGCACGTTCCACGGGGCGGCCGGCGGGCGCTCGCCCTGGGCCTCGACCGAGACCGTGTCACCCGTACGGCGTACGAGGGAGACGGCGGCTGTCGAGCCGTCCGTAGCCGGCACGGCCTTGATCGCGTCGCCGCCCGCCCAGTCGTACTCCGGGCGCTCCCCGGCGGCGCCGAAGGGCACCACCGAGCCGGGCCTCGCCGGCAGTGGGAGCGTGTCGAAGCCGGGCGTCTCGCGCCGCCGGCGCGGGCCCTCGACGCGCTCACCGGTCAGCAGGCGCGTCCAGGTGCAGGCCGGGACGTAGTACTCGACCACGCCGTCCGCGCTGAGGACCGGGGCGACCAGCAGGTCGTCGCCGAGCATGCACTGCCGGTCCAGATGGTGGCAGGCCCTGTCGCCGGGGAACTCCAGCACCATCGCCCGCATCATCGGCGTGCCCTGGTCACGGGCCTGCAGCGCGGCCCGATACAGGTACGGCGTGAGGGGGTTCTTCAGCCGCGTGAAGTCGCGGGTGACGGCGACGGCCACGTCCCCGAACTCCCACGGCACGCGGTGGGGCCTGCTGCTGTGCAGCCGGCTGCCTGGTGCGGCGTGCCCTCGAATCCGCCGATGTCGTGGTTGCAGAAGCCGAAGCCCGACAGGCCCAGCGACAGTTCGCCGCGCAGGCTGTCCGCCATCGCCGTGACCGTCGACGCGCAGTCGCCGCCCCAGCGCACCGGGAACCGCTGTCCGCCTGCGGTCGCCGAGCGGGCGAAGAGCACGGCTTCAACGGCGCGTGGAGGACGCCCCGGTCGCCGCGACCGAGGCGTCGGCGACGGAGGCCGCGTACTTCGCCGTGACGCCCGGGCGCATCATCCAGAAGCCGTCGGTGTCTTCACAACCGGTCCGGCCGTCCCGCCCGGTGGGCGCCGATCAGGTCCCGGTACCAGCCGTAACTGGCCTTGGGCGTGCGCTTGGCGTCGTTGTCGTAGTCGACGTGCACGATGCCGAAGCGCTGGCCGTAGCCGCGGGCCCACTCGAAGTTGTCCAGCAGCGACCAGACGTAGTAGCCGCGCACGTCCACGCCCGCGTCCACCGCGGCGACGAGCGCGTGGAGGTGGTCACGGAGATAGGCCACGCGGTCGGTGTCGTCGACGCGGCCGTCGGCGGTCAGGACGTCGGCCTCGGCCGAGCCGTTCTCCGTGATGAAGGCGGGCGGCAGCGACGGGTAGCGCTCCTTGAGTTCCAGCAGCAGCGCCGTGAAGGACTCGGGGACGACGGGCCAGCCCATGGTGGTGTGCCGCGTCCCGTACGGGTCGGTCTCGCGGACACCGATGTCGACGGCGGTACGGCGGGCCGGGTCGGGCTCGCGGTGCGGGGCGTCGGTGACGGTCAGAGGGCGGTAGAAGTTGAGGCCCACGAAGTCCAGCGGCGCTCCGATGATCTCCAGGTCGCCCTCGCGGCGGTACGAGCCGTCGGCGAGCGCGCCCCATGTCTCGGCCTCGCCGACGGGGTAGCTGCCGGAGAACAGCGGCTCGGTCCACGTGTCGTTGTGCAGCGTCATGGCCCGGCGCAGCGCGGCCAGGTCGGCGGCGGAGTCGCTCGCGGCCTCGATGCGGTCGAGGTTGAGGGTGATGCCGACCTCGCGGGCGCCCGCCTCGCGCAGCGTGCGCACCGCCAGGCCGTGGGCGAGCAGCAGGTGGTGGGCGGCGGCCAGGGCGCCGGTGCCCTCCTGCGCGCCGGGGGCGTGCCGGCCCTCGGCGTAGCCGACGAAGGCCGAGCAGTAGGGCTCGTTGAGGGTGATCCAGCGCTCCACGCGGTCCCCGAGCCGCTCGGCGACGACGCCCGCGTACGCGGCGAAGGCCTCGGCCGTGGCGCGGTTGCGCCAGCCGCCCTCGTCCTCCAGGGCCTGCGGGAGGTCCCAGTGGTAGAGCGTCACCGCGGGGGAGACGCCCGCGGCGAGCAGGTCGTCGGTGAGACGGTCGTAGAAGTCCAGGCCCTTGCCGTTGACCGCGCCGCGGCCCTGCGGGACGACGCGCGGCCAGGCGACGGAGAAGCGGTAGGAATCCACGCCCAGGTCGGCGAGGAGGCGTACGTCCTCGGCGTGACGGTGGTAGTGGTCGCAGGCCACGTCACCGGTGGCGCCCTCGGCGGTACGGCCGGGGGTGTGGCTGAAGGTGTCCCAGATGGACGGCCCGCGGCCGTCCTCGTCGTGGGCGCCCTCGATCTGGTAGGCGGCGGTGGCGGCGCCGAAGCGGAATCCGGGCGGGAAGAGCGGGAAGTCGGTGGGCATGGGGGATGCTCCTGGCTGGTGCGCTGCGTGTGCGGGGAACAGAACGGTGAGAAAAGCGGCAGAGCGGGGCGCGGTTCAGGCGCCGGCCGCGCCTGAGCGGGGCGGGGCGATCCCCGGGCCCGGCACGAGCACCGGGGGGATCAACCGGTGTCCCGGCGGGGTCCGGGGCGCACCCTGCGCGTGCGCGGCGATCGCCTCCACGGCGAGCCGCGTCACCTCTGCGGACATCTCGGGGACGGGCAGTTCGATGCGTGGCAGGTCCTGGCCGCCGAGGTCGTCGGGCAGGTTTCCGACGGCCACCACCGCCAGGTCCTCGGGCACCCGCAGCCCCTCCGCCGCCACCGCGGCGAGGACGTGCGGGAGCGCCGCCACGTGCTGCACCACCAGGGCGGTGGGCGGGCGTTCGCCGTGCAGCAGGGTGCCGATGCGCCGCGCGAGCCGTGCCATGTCCCTGGTCGACTGGTGCACGCGCACGTCGGCCCCCGTCTCCGGCGCCCCGCGGCGGGCCCCGTCCAGGCCCCGGATCGCGTAGCCGCGGCGCGCCTGGATCTCGTGCTCGGTGGTCGCGAGGTACGCGATGTCCCGGTGGCCGGCGGCGGCGACTTCACGGATGGCGAGGGCCGCGGCCGCCTCCCAGTCCAGGTCGGTCCACGGCAGTGCGGAGTCGTCGGCGGACCGCCCCAGCAGCGCGCTGGGGAAGCCGAGTTCGACCATGGCCGCGATGCGCGGGTCCTCCATCTCGACGGCCATCAGGACCGCGGCGTCCGCCTGGCCGCTGCGCGCGATGCGGCGCAGGCCCGGCACGCCCTCCTGGGCCGTGGTGAGCAGGACGTCGTAGCCGTGGTGGCGGGCTGCGTCGCTGATCTCGATCGCGAAGTGCCCGTCGACGGCCCGGTAGCCCCCGGCCACGCGGGGGAGCGCGAGTGCCAGCACATGGGTGCGCGTGCTGCGCAAGGTGCGGGCGCTCGCGCGGGGGTGGTAACCGAGGTCGTCGATCGCCTGCTGCACGGTGCGGCGGGTGTCCTCCGAGATCTTGCGTGAGCCGCTCAGGACGTACGACACGGTGCTGGGCGCGACCCCGGCGCGTTCGGCGACGTCCTTGATCGTGGTCATGCGGCTCTCCTTCTGATCCTGAGGTGCAGTAGTGGTCGAATCGATTCGTCGAATCGATTCGACCACTACGGAGGACGATGTTATGTCGACACCCCAGGGTGCGACAACGGCCCCTTCGGCTCGTGGCGCGGCGGCCGGCCCGTCGCCGGTGTGCAGCGGGCCGCGAGCCGGGTAGGGCCGGAGCGGGCGGCCGCGGCGGGCCGGCGGGGAGGGAGTCCCGGGTGGAAGAGGCAACAGCGGTGCTGGGCGCCGCGGTCGGGGCATTCGGTTCGGTGGTCACCGGCGGCACCGGCTGGGCGGCGAGGCGATGGCAGGCCGTACGGCAGCGGGACCTCGGCGACCGGCGTTGACAGCGGCAGGACCGCCGCGACGCCTATGTGACGTTGATGGCCGCCTGTCGTGCCGCGACCCAGGAACTCGCCTCGGCGGTCGGCCGTCGCGCCGCCCACCATGGCGACCCCGTGGACAACGGGGGGGCGCCGCCTGGCAGGGCCTCGTCCCGATGGGCGCCGCACTCGCCGCGGTCCGGCTGGAGGCACGGACGCGGTCATGGAGGCCGCGGGAGAACTTGCTCACGCCGTCGACGCGCTGTTCCGGGCCGAGGGCTCACGTGCCGGTGCCGCGGTCCGGGGTCGCGCCGAGGGGGCGGGAGGTGGCGAGGCCGGCGAGGAGACCCGCGGCCGCGGTGACGACGGGGTAGCTGAGGACGTGGTCGACGGCGGACTGCATGGCCAGGCCGGTCAGGGCGGCCGCGGCGGTCAGGACGACCGGGGTCGGGCGCGGAGAGCGCTGGAGCGCCCAGAGCAGCCAGACGTAGGAGGCGGCGAGCCCGGGGACCCCCCCGACCCCGGGGGTCACCGTAACCGCTGGGGCCCGGGGATGTGCAGATCCCGTGCGCGAACGGCAAGTGCCGCGCCGGCGGGGAGGACCGACGGGAGGGCGCGGCAGGGGGACGTAGGCTCAGGGCGTGCCGATTCCCGAATTCCTTCGCGAGCTGCGGGCCCTCGTCGGCCACCGGCAGCTGCTCCTGCCCGGTGTCACGGCGGTCGTGCTCGACGACGAGAACCGCGTCCTGCTGAACCGGCGGGCGGACAACGGACGCTGGTCCCTCATCGGCGGCATCGCGGAACCCGGTGAGCAACCCGCCCAGACCGCCGTACGCGAAGTGCTGGAGGAGACCGGCGTGCGCGCGGTCGCGGAGCGTGTCGTCCTCGTCCAGACGATCGACCCCGTCCTCTACCCCAACGGGGACCGCTGCCAGTACGTGGACATCACCTTCCGCTGCCGGGCCGTCGGCGGGCGGGCCAGGGTCGCGGACGACGAGTCGCTGGAGGTCGGCTGGTTCGACGTGGACGGCCTGCCCGACCTCGGCAACCACGGGCGGCTGCGGCTCAAGCACGCGCTGTCCGGGAGCCCCACCTGGTTCGAGCCCGCGGGACCGCCACAGGGGTGAGTGTGCGCCGCCCCCACGGGCGCTGACGCGAGTGTGGGCGGCGCACACATCGGTCGGGACCCGCGCGCTGCCTAGCCTGCAGTGCATGACGCTCACGCCCCCCGCGCCCCGTCCCGCAGCAGGCCCCGTCGCGCCGTCCGGAGTTCCGGACCTGGACGGACGCACCGCGCTCGTCACCGGCGCCGCCGGCGGTATCGGCCGCGCGTGCGTCCTGCGACTGGCCGCCGCCGGTGCCAAGGTGCGGGCCGCCGACCGGGACGCCGAAGGTCTGGCCGAGCTCGCGGCACAGGCGGCGGCGGGCGGCCGCCCCGGCGCGGTCGAGACCCTGACGCTGGACCTGACCGACCTCGACGCGGCCGAGCAGGCCGCCGCCGGCACCGACATCCTGGTCAACAACGCGGGGCTGCAGCTCGTCCGCCCCATCGAGGACTTCCCGCCCGACGTCTTCGCCACGGTGCTGCGGGTGATGCTCGAGGCCCCCTTCCGGCTGATCCGGGGGGCGCTGCCGCACATGTACGGGCAGGGCTGGGGCCGGATCGTGAACATCTCCTCCGTCCACGGTCTGCGGGCCTCGGCCTACAAGAGCGCCTACGTCTCGGCCAAGCACGGGCTGGAGGGCCTGTCCAAGACCGCCGCCCTGGAGGGCGCCGCACGGGGCGTCACCTCGAACTGCATCAGCCCCGCCTATGTGCGCACCCCGCTCGTCGAGCGGCAGATCGCCGACCAGGCGGCCGCGCACGGCATCGAACCCGAGCGGGTCGTCACCGAGATCATGCTCGCCGACTCCGCCGTGAAGCGGCTGCTGGAGCCGGAGGAGGTCGCCGAGCTGACGGCCTACCTCTGCTCGCGGCAGGCGTCCTTCATCACCGGTGCCTCGCTCACCATGGACGGAGGATGGACGGCACACTGATCTGCCGGTATCCCTGACAGCGTGCCGCGCCACTCACACGAAGCCCCCGACGACCACGGCGGAACCATGGCTCCCCACAGCCCTTCCGACGCACCTTTCCTGCGGCTGCTCGCCCGCGGGGCACCGGCCGAGGAGTACGAGCGGCCGGTCCTCGCGGCCAGGGCCGAGGGCGCGCCCCCGGCCGTGCTCGCGGAGATGGAGCAGGCCAAGCTGCTCGCGCTGCGAGTGCGGGCGGAACTGGAGGGCCGGCGGCGGCGCGAGGCCGAGCTGTCGGCGCTCTTCGAGACGGCCGGCGACCTCGCGGGCCTGCGCGACCTGGACTCGGTGCTGCAGGCCATCGTGCAGCGGGCCAGATCGCTGCTCGGCACGGACGTCGCCTACCTCAGCCTGATCGACCGCAAGGCCGGCGACACCTACATGCGGGTCACCGAGGGTTCGGTCTCCGCCGAGTTCCAGCGGGTGCGACTCGGGATGGGCGAGGGACTCGGCGGCCTGGTCGCGCAGACCGCCCTGCCCTACGTCACCGAGTCCTACTTCGACGACGAGCGCTTCCGGCACACCCACCCGATCGACTCGGCCGTGCACGACGAGGGCCTAGTGGCGATCCTCGGAGTGCCCCTCGTGCTGGGTACCGGCGTCATCGGCGTGCTGTACGCCGCGGACCGCCGGGCCCGGGTGTTCGAGCGCGGCCAGATCGCCCTGCTCGCCTCCCTCGCCTCGCTCGCCGCCGTCGCCATCGACACGGCGAACCTGCTGGAGGAGACCCGGTCCGCGCTCGCCGACCTCGGGACCGCCAACGAGACCATCCGCAGCCACAGCGCCGTGCTGGAACGGGCCTCCGAGGTGCACGACCGGCTCACCGAGCTCGTGCTGCGCGGCGGCGGTGTCGACGACGTCGCGGAAGCCGTCGCCGAGGTGCTCTCCGGGACGGTGCGGGTCGTCGGGACCGACCATGACCCCGTCCCCGACGCGCTCGCCGACGCCGTCGCCCGCTCCCGGAAGGACGGGCACGCCGTACGGCAGGGCGAGAGCTGGACGGCCGCCGTCACCGCGGGCGGGGAACTGCTGGGCGCCCTCGTGCTGCACGGCCACCCCGCACTGGACCCCGTCGACCAGCGCACGCTGGAGCGGGCCGCCATGGTCACCTCCCTGCTCCTGCTCGCCCGGCGCACCGCGGCCGAGGCCGAGCAGCGCTTCCGCGGCGAGCTCCTGGACGACCTGCTCGACGCCCCGCACCGCGACCCCGGCCTGCTGCGGGAACGCGCCGGCCGGCTCCGCGCCGACCTCGACGCCCCGCACGTCGTCCTCGCCGCCCGCGTCGACGAGGAGCACGCCGGGGCCGCCGCGGACCGGCAGCGGCTGTGGTCGGCCGCCTCCCACCTCGCCGCCACCCGGCGCGGCCTGGCCGCCGCGCGCGACGGCGGAACCGTGCTGCTGCTCCCGCTGGAGCCGGGCTCCGACGCCTCCGCGACCGCCCGCCGGATCGCCCAGCAACTGGGCACGGCGGTGCGGGCGGCCGTCACCGTGGGGGCGTCCGGCCCCGTCCGGGCGCCGGTCGGCCGGCCCGGTTCCGTCGCCCTGGCCTACGCGGAGGCACAACGCTGCGGTGACACGCTGCGCGCCCTCGGCCGGGCCGGGGAGGGTGCCGCGGGCGACGACTTCGGCTTCCTCGGACTGCTGCTGACTGAGTCGCGCGACGTCGACGGCTTTGTGCACCGCACGATCGGCGCCGTCGCCGACTACGACCGCCGCCGGGGCACCGACCTCGTGCGCACCATGGACGCCTACTTCGCCAGCGGGATGAGCCCGGTACGCACCAAAGACGCCCTCCACGTGCACGTCAACACCGTCGCGCAGCGCCTGGAGCGCATCTCCCACCTGCTCGGCGCCGACTGGCAGTCCCCGGACCGCGCGCTGGAGATCCAGCTCGCGCTGCGCCTGCACGGCCTTTCGGCGGGGCGGGAGGGCCCGCCGCGAGGCCCGGCCGGTCAGGGATCCGCGCCCGCGACCAGCTCCACCTCGAACCCGTCGCCGTTCTCCAGGTAGGCGGCGTAGTGCTCCTCGCCGCCGGCGTAAGGATGCCGCTCGGGGAACATCAGCGTCCAGCCGTGCCGCGGCGAGCGCGCCACGAGCGCCTCCAGCTCCGCGCGGCCCGCCACATGGAACGCGAGGTGGTTCAGCCCCGCCCTGCGGCGCTCGTGGGGTCCGGCGACGAGATCCGGTGACCGCTCGACGACGATATAGGCCGCTCCCAGACGCCAGCTGCGCCCGGCCTCCCACCGCTGGTACCGGACGTAGCCGAGCTCGCCCAGCAGCCAGCCCCATTCGGCCTCCGCGCGCTCCAGCTCCGGAACCCACAACTCGACATGGTGCAGCACCCCCGTCCCCGCTCTCCTGTCACTCACAGTCACGACAGTAGACCCCGCCACTGACATTCCGTGGCGGGGCCTACGCGTCGGGGTGCGGAACGGTGGTCGCCGTCGTCAGCCCGCGTGGGCCGACCGGGCCAGCGGGGAGTCCTGCGAGGTCTCGGCCTCGATGGCGTCGAGGTCCCGGCCGCGCGTCTCCTTGGCCAGCCCGACCGCGATCAGCGTGAGCAGGGCGGCGGCGATGACGTACAGCGAGATGGGGACCGAGCTGTCGTAGGACGCGAGCAGCGCGGTCGCGATGAGCGGAGCCGGGGCGCCCGCGGCCACGGAGGCGAACTGGGCGCCGATCGAGGCGCCGGAGTAGCGCATGCGGGTCGCGAACATCTCCGAGAAGAAGGCCGCCTGCGGCGCGTACATGGCACCGTGCAGCACCAGACCGCCCGTGACCGCCAACAGCAGGGCCGGGAAGCTCTTCGTGTCGATCAGCGCGAAGAAGGGGAAGGCCCACAGACCCACGCCCGCCGCACCCAGCAGGTACACCGGCCTGCGACCGACGCGGTCGGAGAGGGCGCCCCAGGCCGGGATGACGGCGAAGTGCACCGCGGAGGCGATGAGCACGGCGTTCAGCGCGGTCTGCTTCCCCAGGGCCGCGTGCTCGACGGCGTAGACGAGGACGAAGGCGGTGATGACGTAGTAGCTGATGTTCTCCGCCATGCGGGCACCCATGGCCACCAGGACGTCCCGCCAGTGGTCACGGAGCACCGACAGCAGCGGCAGCCGCTCGATCGCGGACTCCTCCGCCTTGCGGGCCGCCGCCCTCGCCAGCGCCGCCTTGAACACCGGCGATTCGTCGACCGACAGCCGGATCCACAGCCCCACCATCACGAGCACGCCCGAGAGCAGGAAGGGGATCCGCCAGCCCCACGACGTGAAGGCGGCGTCCGAGAGCAGCGCGGTCAGCGCCGACAGCACACCGGTGGCCAGCAGCTGGCCGGCCGGGGCGCCCGTCTGCGGCCACGACGCCCAGAACCCGCGCCGCTTGGCGTCGCCGTGCTCCGAGACCAGCAGCACCGCGCCGCCCCACTCGCCGCCGAGCGCGAAGCCCTGCACCAGGCGGAGCAGGGTGAGCAGCACCGGAGCGGCGACGCCGATCGTGCCGAACGTGGGCAGCAGGCCGATGCAGAAGGTCGCGCCGCCCATGAGCAGCAGACTCAGCACGAGCAGCCGCTTGCGGCCGAGACGGTCCCCGTAGTGGCCGAAGACGAGCGCGCCCACCGGGCGGGCGGCGAAGCCGACCGCGTAGGTGAGGAACGACAGCAGCGTGCCGACCAGGGGTTCCTCGTTGGGGAAGAACAGCTTGTTGAAGACCAGCGCGGCGGCGGAGCCGTAGAGGAAGAAGTCGTACCACTCGATGGTGGTGCCGATGAGGCTCGCCGCGACGATTCTGCGGAGCGAGCCGGGTGCGGTGGGCGCGGGTGCCGGGGTTGCCATGGTCACCACTTCCGGGCGGGGGACGGGGACGTTTCCGATGTCGCCACACCGTAGAAACGGCCACGTCACGCTCCCATGTGGTGGAACACCACAGTTACGCGGACGGGTATCCGGGCGGGCACCATGGGCGCACGGCCCGGGGTGCCCGGCGGGGGCCCGCGCGTGACCGGAGGCGGAGAGCGCGCCCCGAGAGGGTCCATTCGAGTGGCCGCCGCTCACGAGATATCTTGATGTCGAGCAATGTTGCAGACGTGGAGCGGAGCACCCGGTGACTGACTCGACCATCATCTATACGCACACCGACGAGGCGCCGGCGCTGGCGACGTACTCGTTCCTGCCCGTGATCCAGGCGTACGCCTCCACGGCCGGAGTCGCCGTGGAGACCCGTGACATCTCCCTGGCCGGGCGCATCATCGCGAGCTTCCCCGAGTACCTGGAGGAGGGGCAGCGCATCCCCGACGCCCTCGCCGAACTCGGCGAGCTGGCCAAGACCCCCGCCGCCAACATCATCAAGCTGCCGAACGTCTCGGCCTCGATCCCGCAGCTGAAGGCCGCCATCGCCGAGCTGCAGGCAAAGGGCTACGCGCTGCCGGACTACCCGGACGACCCGAAGTCCGACGAGGACAAGGACGTCCGCGCCCGCTACGACAAGATCAAGGGCAGCGCCGTCAACCCCGTCCTGCGCGAGGGCAACTCCGACCGCCGCGCCCCCGCGTCGGTCAAGAACTACGCCAAGGCGCACCCGCACCGCATGGGCGCCTGGTCGGCCGACTCCAAGACCAATGTCGCGCACATGACCGCCGACGACTTCCGGTCCACCGAGAGGTCCGCCGTCATCGCCGAGGACGGCGCCCTGCGTATCGAGCTGGTCGGTGACGACGGTACGACCACCGTGCTGCGCGAGTCCGTGCCGGTGCTCGCGGGCGAGGTCGTCGACGCCTCCGTCATGCGCGTCGCCGTGCTGCGCGAGTTCCTCGGCGAGCAGGTCGCTCGCGCCAAGGCCGAGGACGTCCTGTTCTCCGTGCACCTGAAGGCCACCATGATGAAGGTCTCCGACCCGATCATCTTCGGCCACGTCGTGCGCGCCTTCTTCCCCAAGACCTTCGCCCAGTACGGCGAGACCTTCGCGGCGGCCGGCCTCACCCCCAACGACGGCCTCGGCGGCATCCTCAAGGGCGTCGAGTCGCTGGCCGACGGCGCCGCGATCAAGGCCTCCTTCGAGGCCGAGCTGGCCGAGGGCCCGGCCCTGGCCATGGTCGACTCCGACCGCGGCATCACCAACCTGCACGTCCCCAGCGACGTCATCGTCGACGCCTCCATGCCGGCCATGATCCGCACCTCCGGCCACATGTGGGGCCCGGACGGCCAGGAGGCCGACACCCTCGCGGTGCTCCCGGACAGCAGCTACGCCGGCATCTACCAGGCCGTCATCGACGACTGCCGCGCCCACGGCGCCTTCGACCCGGCCACCATGGGCTCGGTGCCCAACGTCGGCCTCATGGCGCAGAAGGCCGAGGAGTACGGCAGCCACGACAAGACCTTCGAGATCCAGCACACCGGCACCGTGCGCCTGGTCGACCAGGCGGGCAACGTCGTGCTGGAGCAGGCCGTCTCCGCGGGCGACATCTTCCGCGCCTGCCAGACCAAGGACGCCCCGATCAAGGACTGGGTCAAGCTCGCCGTCACCCGCGCCCGCGCGACCGGCGACCCGGCGGTGTTCTGGCTGGACGAGGAGCGCGCCCACGACGCGAACCTGATCGCCAAGGTCAAGCAGTACCTCCCGGAGCACGACACCGAGGGCCTGCAGATCGAGATCAAGTCCCCGGTCGAGGCGACCAAGTTCTCCCTCGAGCGCATCCGCCGCGGCGAGAACACGATCTCCGTCACCGGCAACGTGCTGCGCGACTACCTGACCGACCTCTTCCCGATCCTGGAGCTGGGCACCAGCGCCAAGATGCTGTCGGTCGTGCCGCTGATGAACGGCGGCGGCCTCTTCGAGACCGGCGCCGGCGGCTCCGCCCCCAAGCACGTGCAGCAGCTGGTCAAGGAGAACTACCTGCGCTGGGACAGCCTCGGTGAGTTCCTGGCGCTCGCGGTCAGCTTCGAGCACCTGGCGACCACCACGGGCAACGCCCGCGCCCAGGTCCTGGCCGACACGCTCGACCGCGCCACGGGCACCTTCCTCAACGAGGACAAGTCGCCCAGCCGTAAGCTCGGCGGCATCGACAACCGCGGCAGCCACTTCTACCTGGCCATGTACTGGGCCCAGGAGCTGGCCAGGCAGACGGACGACGCGGAGCTGGCCAAGGCCTTCGGCCCGCTCGCCCAGACGCTGACCGACAAGGAGCAGACGATCGTCGACGAGCTGATCGCCGTCCAGGGCTCCCCGGTCGAGATCGGCGGCTACTACCAGCCCGACCCGGCCGAGGCAGCCGCCGTGATGCGTCCGTCCGCGACCTTCAACGAGGCGCTGGCGAGCCTCGTCTGACGCGACCCTCGGCACGGCCGAACCGCAGTACGACGGGAACCGCCCCGGCTGGATCACCAGCCGGGGCGGTTCGCGCGCAAGGTGCAAGGTGCAAGGGACGGGCGGGCCGCGGCGGACCGTCAGGCGAAGACGCCGTCCAGCCACGCCTGCCAGCGCTCACCGGCCCGCCCGCCGTCGGCGCCGGGGGCGAAGTCGTGCACGCTCACGCCGACCGGGGCGCCGAAGTGGTTGCGGCCGAAGACCCGGTACATCGCGTCTTTGGTGCGCAGGCCGACGAAGTAGCGGTTGCGGTAGTCGACCACGGCCTCCACCGGCCCGGCGCCGGGCAGTTCGACGCGTACGGTCGCGCCCTCGGCCGCGTCGTCCGGCACCCCGAGGGCGCGGCTGACGACCTCGAGGGCGTCCGGCGCGGTGGACGCGGCGGGGCCGGCCACGGTGGCGAAGGCCGCCGGCCGCCCGCCGAAGTGGGTCAGGTACTGGCGCAGGGTGTGCAGGTAGAAGTCGGTGTGCTTGCTCGCGCCGTCGTACTGGTTGTCCCAGTCGTCGACGAGGACGCCGCTGTGCACGTAGCGCACCCAGGCACCACCGCCCTCGCGCTCCTCGATGACGTGCTCGAGCTGGTTGAAGGTCTGGTTGTGGGCGACGTCCAGGCCCTCCGACCGGGCGATCAGGTGGTGCGGCGGGTCCCAGGCGGTGAGGGTGCCGCCGAAGGGCGCGGCGCCGCCCTCGCGCGGCTCGAACTCCTGGGGCCACAGCCAGCCGGCGGAGCCGGTGGTGACGGCCTCCCAGACCTCCTCCGGACTGGCCTCGGTCTCGAACTCGCGAACGATCTCGAATTCCTTTGACATGGTGCTGCTTGCTCCTCGTGGGACCGGGCCCGGACGCCCGGACGGCGTGGTGGGGGGGGTGGGTGGTGGGTGGTGGCGCTCGTGTTCCGCCGTACGTGGGCGGCCGTGAAGGGGTCACGGACCGTTCACGGGGACTCCGCTCACGGGGACTCCGACACGGGGACTTGGCTCACGAGGACTCATCGATGGCCGTCGGCGCGCGGCCTTCCACGGCCGGCGCGGACTCCCCGGCCGTGGGCGCGGGGTCCTTCACGGTGGGGTGGAGCGCGACCACGATGCGGTGGTCGCGGCCGCCCTCGCCGTCCGCGTCGTGGTACTTGGCGATCAGCGCGCTCACCCCGCGGGTCAGCTCCTCCACGAACGCGGCCCGGTCGGCGGCGGAGGCGAAGCGCACCTCCCCGTCGAGGGCGTACGTCGCGAGGCGCTTGCGGGCCCTGGCCGCGCCAGTGATCAGGGTGCCGACGTCGCGTACGAGGCGGGCGGCCACGGCCAGCAGCCAGCGCGCGGACAGCTGGTCGCGGAAGCGCCCGGGGTCCGGCTGGACGGCGGCCAGCGCGAGCGGCGAGATCACGTACGAGGCCGCGGTGGCCCGCATCAGCCGCTCGGTGACGTTGCCCTTGCGGCGCTCGCCGGCCAGCTCGACCAGACCGTGCGCCTCAAGCGTCCGCAGGTGGTAGTTCACCTTCTGCCGGGGCAGCCCGACCCGGGCGGCGAGCATGGCCGCCGACGCGGGCCCCTCCGCCAGCTCGGCGAGGAGGCGGGCCCGTACGGGCTCCAGCGTGGCGGCGGCCGCCGCCGAGTCCTCGATCACACTCACGTCCAACATGGCTCAACCGTCTCACCGAAAATTTTTTTTGTCCAGCCCACTTTTCTTGTCGGGGAGTGGGCGACACCCGCCGGTAACGCCGGCGCCCGGGACGAAACACCGATCTCACCTGCCGCGCGAACGCCCCTGACATCGCTGTGGGCGGTGTCCGCGCAGGTGACGCGGCGGAACGCCGGGAGGCCCAGTGCGTTACAGCGTGGTACTGCACCCGGCACCCCGCGGCTCTTAGTGTCAGCCGTCAAGCGGCCCGGAGTTCACCTTCGCGGCCCGCTCATTGCCGCGACGTCGGAGGGAAGACCGATGAGTCGAGTAGTGCGCGCCGCGCTCGTCCAGACGAAGTGGACCGGCGACAAGGAGTCGATGACCGACCTGCACGAGCGGTACGCCCGCGAGGCCGCCGCCCAGGGGGCGCAGGTCATCGGCTTCCAGGAGGTGTTCAACGCCCCGTACTTCTGCCAGGTGCAGGAGCCCGAGCACTACCGGTGGGCGGAGCCGGTGCCCGACGGCCCGACGATCGTGCGGATGCAGGCGCTCGCCAAGGAGCTCCGCATGGTGATGGTCGTCCCGGTCTACGAGATCGAGCAGGCGGGCTTCTACTACAACACCGCCGCCGTGATCGACGCCGACGGCAGCTACCTCGGCAAGTACCGCAAGCACCACATCCCGCAGGTGAAGGGCTTCTGGGAGAAGTACTACTTCAAGCCCGGGAACCTGGGGTGGCCGGTCTTCGACACGGCGGTCGGCAAGGTCGGCGTCTACATCTGCTACGACCGCCACTTCCCCGAGGGCTGGCGGGCGCTGGGCCTCGCCGGCGCCGAGCTGGTCTACAACCCCTCCGCCACCTCGCGCGGGCTGTCCGCGTACCTGTGGCAGCTGGAGCAGCCGGCCGCGGCCGTCGCCAACGAGTACTTCGTCGCCGCCATCAACCGGGTCGGCCAGGAGGAGTACGGCGACAACGACTTCTACGGCACGTCCTACTTCGTCGACCCGCGCGGCCAGTTCGTGGGCGACGTCGCCTCCGACAAGGAGGAGGAACTCGTCGTGCGCGACCTGGACTTCGGAAAGATCGAGGAGGTCCGTCAGCAGTGGGCCTTCTACCGGGACCGCCGCCCCGACGCCTACGGCCCGCTGACCGAGGCCTGAGAGGAGGGGAAAACCGGTGAGCCGAACCCTGATCCGCGGCGGACTGGTCATCACCGCCGCAGAGGAGGTCCACGCCGACGTCCTCGTCGAGGACGAGAGGATCGTCGCCCTCGCCGCCACCGGCAGCACGGTCGCCGAGGGCTGGACG